>JBFMEM010000029.1:0-10814 GCA_040753335.1 Microcaldota archaeon | reverse complement strand
GCGGTTTTTATTTGCTTGCCTCCACTATTCTCTCCATGAACCTTGAACTCCGCAAGCTAACTGTAGGCGAGCGCCTGCAGAAGCTCGTTTCCGAAGGAATCATTTCGCAAGAACAAGCAGATGCCTTGGGCAGGGAAGGCGCGCTTTCACTGGAAGCAGCCAACAAAATGATTGAAAATGTCGTGGGAACCCATTCCCTGCCGTTTGCGCTGGCGACCAACTTCAAAATCAACGGCAGAGACTACCTTATTCCGATGGCAATTGAAGAACCGTCCGTAGTTGCCGGCGCTTGCAACGCAGCCAAGCTCGCCTTGCCAGCTGGATTCACTGCTTCCGCGGACGAGCCGATAATGATAGGGCAAATACAGCTGGTTAGAGTGCCGAAGCCGGAGGAAGCGGCAAAGAAAGTGCTTGCCGCAAAGAAAGAAATCATTGCGCAAGCAAACTCGTGCGACCCCGTCCTGGTCAAAATGGGCGGCGGCTGCAAAGACGTCGAAGCGCGGCTAATAGACTCGCCACTGGGTAAAATGCTCATAGTCCACTTACTGATTGACGTGCGGGATGCAATGGGCGCAAACGCGGTCAACACCATGGCCGAAGCGGCTGCGCCGAAACTCGAGGAAATAACGGGCGGAAAAGCCAGGCTGCGCATTCTCTCCAACCTCGCAGTCAGGCGATTGGTGCGCGCGAAAGCGGTTTGGACGAAAAAGGCGCTTGAAGAAAGCCTTGCCGGCAAAGTAGACTTGAAGGGAGAAGAAATCGTCGACGCAGTTCTCGACGCGTGGGCTTTTGCAGCTGCAGACTCCTTCCGCGCGGCCACCCACAACAAGGGAATAATGAACGGAATCGACGCCGTCGTGGTCGCAACAGGCAACGACTGGCGCGCAGTCGAGGCAGGCGCGCACGCATACGCTGCATTCAAGGGAAAGTACGCTTCGCTGACCAACTACTACAAAAACGCGGACGGAGACCTCGTCGGCGAGATTGAGCTGCCCCTTGCAGTTGGATTGGTCGGGGGAGCCACGAAAACCCATCCGACGGCCCAGATTGCGGTAAAGATTCTCGGCGTAAAAACAGCCCAGGAACTGGCGCAGGTAATCGCCGCAGTCGGCCTGGCGCAAAACTTTGCCGCGATTCGAGCGTTGGCCACGGAAGGAATTCAGCGCGGCCACCTCAAGCTTCACGCCCACAACGTCGCCATAGCAGCGGGAGCAACGGGCGCGCTTGCGGACAGGATTGCGGCGCAAATGGCTGCGGAAAGGAAGGTAAACGCGCAGCGCGCAAAGGAACTGCTTGCGGAAGTGAAGTAATGCCTTTGCCGAAAGAAGAAACAGACTTGGCTTTCGGGAGGCACTCTCTTAGAGTGTTTTCAGAGCCGAGATTTGCTCATCTTGCTTTGAAACAAGCGCCGGAAGAGCGGAGGACTCACTGGGTCGTGTTTCACGAGGGCAGGAAAATAGCAGTTCCAAAGAGGAACGAGAATGGCTACGGCTTGGTTCAAATACTTCGCGACCCTTCAAAGAAAGGCAACCTGCTTGCTCTCAGGAAGGACGATTTGTCGGATTTTTTCGGGACGGTTTGCGTTTTCACGGTGTCGCCGAGCGGCGAAGAAACGCCTTTGGGAAACTCGTCGCTTGGGCGGTCCGAAGGCAGTCGGACTGCGGTTCTGAGGACGGTTGGACTTGTTCCCTTCGCTCTGCGCAGGAGTGCTTCGCGCAGCCTGCGGATAGGGGAGTTGAAGAAGAAAATGGTTGACATTGAAAGGCGGTTCAACCAACTTTCGCAGGAACGCCTTTCTACTGCCGAGAGGGAAAGACTGTGCGACGTTTTGTTGTCTTCGCGCTCTGAAGCGAATCGCGAGTGGTTCGAGCTCGAGCAAAGCCTGCACTTCAATCCAATTCATCCCAGTCCGCCGCCAGGACTTAAAGCTTATTCATACCGCGGCAGGGGACTGGGGGCGTTGCTTATTTCTATTCAAGAGGAACTCGCGCGTTCGTCAGGAAGCAGGGCAATCGAGGGCGAGTTTGTCAAGGAAACAACCGGCCGTTTTTTGCCCAAGCACGGCTGGAAAGTCATTGTTGAAAACCCGTCGTCAGTATACTGCCGCAAGGAATTCAGTCAATAGCTTCTAGCGTTATTCCTTTTGAGTCAAACTCGGCTTCCGAAACCTTGAAGTTTTTCGCCGCCAGCGCTTGCTTTACTGCCGCAGCTGTTTCTATGGCGACGAGCGCTATTACCGCGCCGCCCCTTCCGCCCGCTCCCGTTATTTTTGCTCCAAGGCCGCCGGCGTCCAACGCCGTTTTCCTGGCGTCTTCAATCGCGTTGCTTGAAACGCCGGCCTTGCGCAGCAGTTCGTGGTTTTCGTTGAAGTACTTGCCGAGCAGTATCGCGTCACCGTCTTCGCGCAGTTGCGACTCTACTCTTGCAACTGCTGGATTGAATTCGTCCTGAATGCGCTTGCGTTCGGCGGCATTCAGTTCGGAGGGCCCCCCGTTGAAGTAGTGCCTTGAAAAAAGTTCCACCAGCTCGCCGGTAGTCTGCGGCTTTTCGCCTTCGCGCAGCGAGTCGATTACCAGCAGCTTGGTTCCCGCGGGCAGTTTCAGGTCTGCGTCTTCGAAAAAGAATTTCGCGTCGCCCTTCGAATCCCATTCCTTGTGAAAGCGCTGCGCGCAACTCGAGATTACCGTTCGGGCGTCGATGCCGCTGGGATTGCCGTGCGCCTCTTTTTCCGCGGTTTGAATCGCGTCAAACAACTGCTGCCGCGAGGGCGTGACTTTCAAGTAAGCGTACAAAGCGGATGCAATGGCTGCTGCAATGGACGCGCTGTTGCCCGTTCCCTTTGGGGCGCGGCTGTAAGTGAATTCGGCGTACAAAAAACCCTGTTCGCTGATGCTGGTGTTCTGCTCGCGCAGGATTTGCTCAACCATTCGCATCAGTCCGTGGTAGACCTGCTTTCCAGTAACGGTGCCATCTGCGTCAAGTTCTGCATGCCAGTCCGGCGCGCGACGCTGGTGCAGCACGAACTTCGGTCCGCCCTCACGTTTTTCGAGGGTTATTGTGTTGCGGAACGAAATCGGCGCTGCTACCGCGTTTGCTCCATGGACTACCGCGTGCTCGCCGCACAAAATTATCTTCGTCAGCGCCGTCGCAACTACTTTCATGAAATTGTTTTGCCCGCCTCAAATAAAAAGCGGGGGCGTTTCGTTGCCTGTCGGACTGCCCTGATTTTATATACCGTGTTAGGCATATGTTGTTCTGATTTTCTTGAAAATAGCGTTGTGCGTAACAGGCGCTTCCGGGGCAGCGTACGCAGTTCACTTGGCGCAGGAACTTAGGAAAGCCCGAGCCGAACTCCATATTGTAGTTACTGATTCGGCGAAGAAAGTTTTTGCCTATGAAGAGCCTTCGGCGTTGGCTGTGTTGCGCAAGTGCGGCAAAACCTATTCGGAAGACGCGGTGGACGCGCCTTTTGCTTCTGGTTCAGCCAAGTTCGATGCAGTAGTAGTATGTCCGTGTTCCATGAAGACGCTCGCCGCGATTTCCTGCGGTTTTGCATACAATTCGGTTTGTCGGGCCGCGGACGTGGCGCTTAAGGAGCGGAAGAAACTGGTTTTGGTTCCGCGCGAGATGCCGTTGCACGAAATTCACTTGGAGAACATGCTGAAGCTCGCGCGAATGGGCGTCGTGATTCTCCCGGCTTGCCCTGGCTTTTACCACTCGCCGAAGAAGGCAGGTGACTTGGTTGACTTCGTCGTCGGAAAGGTTTTGGACTCGCTCGGAATACAAAACAGTGTTTTCAAAAGGTGGAAATCATGAGCTTCAGGAGTTTTATTGAAAAAAAGGCGGCCGCCGGCCAAGTGCAGGTTGTCAACCGGCCTGTTTCCAAGAAACTCGAGGCCGCAGGATTGCTTAAGGCGCTTGACGGAACGCCAGTTTTGCTGGAAAAAGTCGGCGACTCGGCCTTTCCGGTAGCGGGAAACGTTTTTTCAACCAAAAAACTGGTTGCAGAATACTTCGGCGTTTCGCCGCGCGAACTGACGCCAATGCTATTGAACGCAATCGAATCGCCTTCGGAGCCCCAAGTAGTGCAAAACGGGGCTTGCCAGGAAGTCGTTGAGGACTCGGTTGACTTGGACAAGCTACCGTTGTTGTTCTACTGCGAGAAAGACGGCGGGCCCTACGTGAGCGCCGGCGTAGTCGTCGCGCGTGACAAGGAACTCGGCTTTAACGTCAGCTTCCACCGCTGCATGCAGATTTCAAAAAACAAGTTCGCCATCCGAATTCTCGAAAGGCACTTGGATTCTTTCATCAAACGCAACGGAGGAGAACTCGACGTCGCGATGTCAATTGGAAATGCGCCGAACGTTCTCCTCGCGGGCGCCACTTCTGTTGAAGCCGGCGTCAACGAGTTTAAGATAGCCAACGCCCTCGAGCCACTGCAGCTCGTTCGTGCCAAGACCGTCGATGTCGCCGTTCCAGCCGACTGCGAGTTCGTGCTCGAGGGACGAATAACTAACGAAATGCACGACGAAGGCCCGTTCGTCGACTTGACGGAAACCTATGACATAGTTCGCCAGCAGCGGGTTTTTGAAGTGAAGAAAATAACTCACAGGAAGAACGCCGTTTACCACGCGCTGTTGCCGGGACAGTTGGAGCACAAGCTGCTGATGGGAATGCCGCGCGAGCCGACCATCGTCAAGGAAGTGAACAAAGTCTGCAAGTGCGTCGACGTTTCCATAACGCCCGGCGGCTGTTCGTGGCTGCACGCCGTCGTGGCAATAGACAAGAAAAGCGAGGACGACGGCAAGAAGGCAATTGAAGCCGCTTTCAAAGGCCATCGCTCCCTAAAATTAGCGACGATAGTCGATAAAGACATTAACGTGCTCGACCCGATGGAAGTCGAGTGGGCGGTTGCAACCCGCTTCCAAGCAAAAACGGGCCTAGTCGTCAAACCCAACGAGAAAGGCTCTTCCCTCGATCCCTCCGCCGACCCTGCGACCAGGGAAACGTCGAAAATGGGCGTCGACGCAACCAAGCCGCTGGTAGTCAAGGGAAAGAACTTCGACAAGGCTTCGTATAAGAAAGTAGACGTAGCGGATTACTTGAAGTGATTTCATTGAAGCTGACCAAGGAAGAGCAGAGAATGCTTGACGGCAAAGACGGCCGAGCCGCCCAGAAGAGCATGGAAATCCTCTGTGCGTTAGGCGACATTTACGGCGCAGACCGCTTGATTGAAGTAGCTTCGGTGCAAGTTGCCGGCGTTTCGTACCACAACCTCGGCGACGCGGGACTGGAGTTCCTGCGCGAACTCGCGCGAGACGGCAACGCCAAGGTAGTCGCCACGCTCAACCCTGCGGGAATGGATTTGGAGAACTGGCGCGCCTTGGGTATAAGCGAAGAGTTTGCGAGAAAACAGCGAGAAGTAATCGACGCTTTCACTGCAATGGGAATACTTCCTTCGTGTTCCTGCACTCCTTACTTGGCCGGCAACCTTCCCGCGAAAGGAGAACACGTTGCGTGGAGCGAGTCGTCTGCCGTATGTTTCGCGAACTCGGTTCTCGGCGCGAGGACGAACCGCGAAGGAGGACCTTCCGCCCTCGCGGCGGCGTTGACCGGGAAGACGCCGAATTACGGAATGCACTTGGACGAAAACAGGCGCGCGCAGGTCACGGTTAAAGTCAAAGCAAAGCTGAAGACGAACGCGGACTTCGGCGCGCTCGGCTGGTGCATTGGACAGAAAATCAAGAACAAGATTCCTTTGATACTTGGAGTGAAGCAGGCGAGCGTCGACCAGCTCAAGAGTTTCTCCGCTTCGATTGCGACCTACGGCGGAACCGCAATGTTTCACCTGAAGGGAATTACCCCAGACAAGACGCCCAAGCCGGCCGAAGAAATAACTTTAACCACGGAAGACATTGCCTCCGCTTTCAGGGTATTGAACGAGGAACAAACCGATGTTGACTTCGTTGCACTCGGCTGTCCCCATGCCAGCATAAAGGAAATACGCCGCGTCGCGGAACTGCTTGAGGGAAAGAAAGTGACTGCCGAACTCTGGGTTGCCACTGCAAGGCAAACCAAGCTTTTGGCTGACCAGATGGGTTACTCTAAGACAATCGAGGCGGCCGGCGGAAAATTCGCTTGCGACACGTGCATGGCCGTCGCCCCGCTGAAGGGGCGGTTTAAGGTAATGGCTTCGGATTCGGCCAAGGGCTGTTATTACGGAAGGGGTTCGAACGACTTCAAAACCCGGTTCGGTTCGGTGGAAGAATGCATTAAAGCAGCGGTGACCGGAAAATGGAAGCAGTAGGGCGCAAGATTTCCAAAGGAAAAGCAGCCGGCGAGGCGCTGGTTTCAACGCAGCCCATTTCTTTCTACGGCGGCGTCGACCCGTCAGACGGAAAAGTGGTTGAAAAAGGCCACGAGCTGGAGGGAAAAAGCATTGCAGGAAAAGTGCTGGTGTTTCCGCAGGGCAAGGGCTCGACGGTAGGCTCGTACACGTTGTACCGCCTGAAGAAAAACGGCGTCGCTCCCGCGGCGATAATCAACAAGGAAGCGGAAACCATCGTAGCCGTAGGCGCAATAATTTCCGAGATTCCAATGGTCGACAAACTGCCGTTGACTGCCTACGCCGCGCTGAAAACCGGGATAAAAATTGAAGTCAACGCCGACGTGGCGAAAGTAGTTTTTTAAGCGCTGAAAAACAAGGTAGTTTCGGGGTAAGTGTTTTTGGGAGAAAACGAATCGCGGGCGTTGGACGCGCTTTCAAGGAAAATTCGCGACCTCTCGCCAGAACTGGAAGAGATTACTTACGCGTTTCCAGGAAAAAACTCGCCCGAGCACCACCTTCACTTGGTTTTTTCAAGGGCGTCCTCGGCAAGAGTATTTGCGCAAAGGTTTGATGAAGAGCATGCGCTGCGGCCGCACCTCAGGATAGCCGTTGGCGAAAGACCTTTTAAACTATCAATAGAGCCGCACAGCGACGACGGCGAGGCGCTTTGCGCTTGCTGAAGGCCAAGATTCAAAACCACCCGAAGTTCAAGGTATAAGCGCAACCTAGATCTTTACCAGCGTTCCCTTGACTTTCTTGCCCAGCAGCGCTTTTTGCACGCGCTTGGCGCGGTTGCCGTTTACGATGAAGATTGGCGTAATGCGGGCTTCTTCCAGCAACTCGGTTATCTTGCCTTTCATTCCGCCCGTAACGTCGGTCGTCTTCGCGCCTTCGAGTTTAGCAAGTACTTCGTCCTTGTTTTTCTCCGAAACCAGTTTCACGCAGACTGCGTCGGGATTGGTTTTTGGGTCGGAGTCGCAGACGCCGTCGACGTCGCTTGCGAAAACCATCCGCATGGCCTTCAGCTCTCGGGCAAGGTAGGGAACCAATTGGTCTCCGCTCACCACCGAGCCGCCTTGGCTGGAGTCGAGCACGAAGTCGCCGTACAGCACGGGAACCATTCCGAATTCAAGGAACTGCCTGACTTTAGTCAAGTCGAAGTGTGCAATGCGCTTGTTTTCCTGGTTGAGTAGCGCGGCGGGGGGCAATCCAATCGCGGGAACGCCTGCGTCCAGCAGGGCGCGTACGATTATTTGGTTCAAGGCGTTGACGCACCAGTGAGTGTCGCCGAAGGCAACCTTCTGTTCAGCAGTTTTCACGCCTTCCTTGATTCCGTGCTTGGCGACTATCGCGTGGCCGAAGCACCCCGCGCCGTTGACCACCACTAGCGCCAAATCGGGTTTTTCCCTGCGGGCTTCGGCAATGGCTTTCGCGAGTTTTTTGACTGCTCCTTTGCGGGCTTGCATGTCGCCTTCCTTTACGGTGACGACGCTGCCGCCTAGCTTGAGTACTACCGGGTTTTCCATGCTTTCTTCTAACGGGGAACAATAATTAATAACGCCGCGCTAACGCCGTTGGAGGGTCTGCAGATGGCGCTGGAATACCGCGAGGATTCTACTAAAAACACGTTCGTAATCGTTTCAAGCGAGCGGTCGAAAAGGCCGTCCGTCCACGGCAGAAAGGCCAAGAAACTCTGTCCGTTTTGCAGGGGCTCGGAGTCAATGACTCCCCTCACGACCTTCGCGATAGCGGGCGAAGGCGGTTGGAAAGTGCGTTCTTTCCGAAACCGCTTTCCAGTAGTGCGGCCGCCCAAAGGCGGCGAGCACTTCGAGCCCAGGGACCCGAAAAAGCCTTTTTGGAGGACTTTCGGCTTCGGCGACCACGAGGTAATAGTCGAGACGGACGAGCACGGCAAGCAGTTCCAGGACCTGAGCGAAAAAGAGGCTGCCTACTGCCTTGAGGCGTACAAAAACCGTTTCGCGGCCCTGCAGAAGAAGAGGGGGATAAAGTGCGTTTACTTGTTCAAAAACCACGGGCCGAAAGCCGGGGCCAGCATCGACCACGAGCACGCGCAAATAATCGCACTGCACATAGTTCCGCCCATTATTGACGACGAGTCGCGCTTCGTGCAAAAAACCTTCAGAAAAGGAAAGTGCTGGTTCTGCACCAACGATGACTACCTGGAGAGGCACCCCGAACGCGAATTGGCTGAAACGAGTTGCTTCATTGCCTTCTGCCCGACGTTCGCGCGCTTTCCGTACGAGGCGTGGATTATTCCAAAGCGCCACGTAAAGACCTTCCTCGAGTTCACGCCTGAGGAAGACCGGCAGTTCATGAAGCTATTGCAGCAGATAGTAAGAGCCGTCCACGGCGTGGCCTCGACCGACTACATAATCGCGTTCCACAACGCGCCAAAGGGAAAGCAGATGCACTTCCACGCGGAAATAGCGCCGCGGCCAAACGTCTGGGCCGGAATAGAGCTGGGCGCCGGAGTGATAGTAAACCCCGAGTCGGGCGAAGACGCGGTCAAGGCGTTGAAGAAAGCAATGCGTTAGAACTATCCTTTGATAAGCCTACGCGCCGCAAGTTTTGCAGCGCGTTCGACTGCTTCTAGGTTTCGCCTATATTCTGCTGCTGCTTCTGGAGTCTTTGGAATGAAGTAAGGATCTGGAAAGGAGAGGCCCCTGGCGACGCCGCCCGACAGCATTCGAAAAGGAAGAGTCCATTCTTTTTTGGCGGCGAGGCCCGCAAGTGTCCATCCTTTGTGTCGTAGGTTTCTATAAACTTCGGGGGATTCATCTGCGGCATATTCTATTGCCATGTAAAGATGCGCGGGCGTGACGCCAATCACCAAATCAGCTTTTTTTACTGCGTTTTGTACGTAGTCGTTTCCGATGTACCTGCGTTTGTGCGTGCTTAAGTCATAACCCATTTCTCTTGTGTGCGCTAGCGTACGGGGGGACACCCCTTTGTTGTGTTCTTCAGGTGAAAGACTTGTTCCGAACGAAAACACGCTAACATTATGATGGCCGGCGTCATGAAAGGCTTTCTGTAGAACCGCTTGCGCCAAAGGGCTTCTGGTTGCGTTGCCGGAACACAGAACGCCAATAGAAACGGGTTCGCCTGCTTTTATTTTCCTCTGCACTTCCCGCAACTGCCTTAACTTCGCGAAAACCATGTGCCCCATACCCGTAATAACAGAGTTAGTTCTCTTCCTTCTTTTCTTCCGCTTTCTTTTCCTTCGGCTTTGCGGCGAAGCCGAGTTCTTCCAACGGCTTTTGGCCGAATTCCTTGATTTTGGCGTTGACCTGCACGATTTGCGCTGAAACCGTGTTGCCGACGACAGTGCGCTTTCTGCGCAGGCCCTTGCGCACGCGTCTTATTCCCGCTCCGCTTGAAATGAACGCGCTTACTCGCCTGCTTCCCGCGATTTCCGGGCGCATGGGAAAGCCATCCTTGTCGCTTCCGCCAGTGATTTCAAGAGAATACCCTGGCAGGCCGATTATGCCGCCTTCGAAGGCTTCGCCGATTTTCTTGCCCACCAGCTGCGCTTCCTTCGCCTTCTCCAACTCCTTCTGGAAACAATTGCCCGTCTTAGGGTCTGCGATGACGACTTTCATTCCGAATCTCCTCCGTAAAAAACTTAGTTCGCTCAGATGGCCCGAGCAAATGAAATTGTGTTTGAGAATCTTAATAATTGTTGCCCTCCTTTTTTCTTTCCTCTGCAGGTGGTTTTCAAATGGATGCCCTAGTTCTGGGAAGAAAGGAAGTCGAGCAAGTCCTCTCAATGCCTATTGCGATCGCGGCGGTAGAAAACGCGTTGAGGAAAGAATTCAGCATGCCCCCCAAAATCTATTTAGACGTTCCTGGAAGGGGGGATTTCAGGGCGATGCCGTGCTTTCAAGAGCCGTACTGCTCGATAAAGTGGGTCAGCGTCTATCCCGAGAACCCGAAGCAAGGAGTTCCCACCGTGATGGCGACGATAATCCTGAACGACGCGCGCAACGCCGTCCCCCTGGCGGTAATGGACGGTTCGCTCATTACTGCCTTCCGGACCGGCGCGATGGCCGCGATTGCAACCAAGCATTTGGCAAACAAAAACTCGTCTGTTCTCGGCCTTGTTGGCGCAGGAGTGCAGTCAAGGACCCAGTTGCTCGCAATAAACGAGGTTCTCGCGTTGAAGGAAGTCCACGTATGCGACGTTGTGCCAGGCGCGGCCGAAAAGTTTGCTGCGGAAATGCAGTCAAAAACTAAAGCCAAAATAGTTGCTGTGAAAAGCGTCGAGGAATGCGTGCGTGGAGCCCACGTTTTCTCGACGGTAACGCCCGTTCGTTCGCCGATAGTGAAGAGCGAGTGGGTGGGCGAAGGAACGCACATAAACGCCGTTGGAGCCGACGCAGCCGGAAAGGAAGAACTCGACCCCGTGATTCTCAAGCGTGCGAGAGTAGTCGTCGACAATGTGGAACAGGCGACTCACAGCGGGGAA
>JBFMEM010000028.1:0-10920 GCA_040753335.1 Microcaldota archaeon | reverse complement strand
AAGCAGGCGCGATAGTGACTGACGCAGGAGGCGTTTTATGCCACGCCGCAATCGTTTCCAGAGAATTCGGCATTCCGTGCGTGACGGGAACGCAGATAGCGACGCAAACACTGAAAACCGGCGACTTAGTAGAAGTAGATGCAACCAACGGCGTTGTAAAAATAGTTCAGAGAGCCTAGCGCATGCAAGCGGGCTTTGGATGCTGCTCGTTAGAGCGGTGGTAACGAATGCACTCGCAGCAGATTCCGTGCCGCGGGCAATCGGTCTTTGAACAGGGACACTTCCTTTCGTTCTTCTCGCGGTTGACGCAGTTCATGCAAATTAGTTGCGGCCGCTTGCTTAAATGCGTTGAGCTTCACTAGACTAACATGACTAAAGCGGTAATGCTGTTATCCGGCGGACTCGACAGCCTAGTTGCAGCCAAGCTGCTGCTGGACCAGGGAATCAAGCTCGAGGGCCTGACTCTCACGAGCCCGTTCTGCACCTGCGGAGGGGCGGCCGGGGGCTGCGCAGCTGCAACGCGTTCTGCGCAGCAGCTGGGAATTCCCTTGAAAATAGTTGCGAAAGGAAGGGATTACTTGGAAATAGTGGAGAACCCGAAGCACGAGCGTGGACGGGCGCTTAATGCGTGCATCGACTGCCGGATTTATTCCTTCCGAAAGGCAGCCGAGTTAGTGGGCGAATGCGGCGCGGACTTCATTGCAACCGGTGAAGTTGTTGGACAGAGGCCGATGTCGCAGACGCGCTACAAGCTGCAGTTGATCGAAAAGGCGGCGGGGCTCGAAGGCATCGTCGTCCGCCCGCTTTCAGCAAGGCTGTTGCCGCCGACGATTCCCGAGCAAAGGGGGTTGGTTGACCGGCAAAAGCTATTGGCAATCGGCGGCAGGGGAAGAAAGCCGCAAATGGAGTTGGCTAAGAAAAACAATTACGGCTACGACTGCCCCGCCGGCGGCTGTTTGCTGACGGAAAAAGAATATTCCAGAAAGTTGGTTGACTTGTTTGAACACAAGCCTTACTCGCTGCGGGACGTCCTGCTGCTGCGCGTAGGCCGGCACTACCGCTTGAACGGAAGAGCCAAGGTGGTTTTGGGAAGAAACGAGGCGGAAAACGCGTTGCTGCAAAAAATGGCGGGCGACAATGCTTTGCTCGAACCCGATTTTCCGGCTCCGACCGCGCTGGTCACGCGCAAGGCAAGCCGCGCGCTCGGGGAAGCGGCTTGGCTGGTGCTGAAGCACGCGAAGAAAAAAGGCCGCCTGTTTTGCGATGGAAAGGAAATTATTCCCGTCGCGCCTTCCTTCTGCAAGCGCATCGGGGGAGGCGAGGCGCCTTGAAGAAAGTCTTGTTCGTAATCGCCCCGACCGGATTCAGGGACGAGGAGTTGTTCGAGCCAAAGGCAGTGGTTGAAGAAAAGGGCTTTGCCACCGCAGTCGCAAGCCTTTCAAAGGGAACGGCAAGTGGAAAACTCGGCGGCAAAACAGACGTTCAGCTGACAGTGAAAGAAGCGAAGGCGAGCGATTTCGACGCAGTGGCCTTCATAGGCGGTCCGGGAGTTGAAACACACCGGCTTTACGAAAACAAGGACGTGCTTTCCCTGGCCAAGTCGTTTGCCGAAGCAGGCAAGGTGGTTGCAGCCATTTGCATCGCGCCCGTCATCCTGGCTGCCGCGGGAGTCCTGAAAGGCAAAAAAGCAACTGCGTTTCCCGACGTGGAGACTCTCCAGCGGCTCGAGAAAAGCGGCGCGTCTTGCTCGGGCTCCGACGTAGTGGTTGACGGAAAAATAGTTACCGCAAACGGCCCTGGGGCGGCGCACAAGTTCGGCGAAAAAATTGCTGACCTGCTCAGCCGCGCTTGACCGCAATCTTTTGGTTAAGCAGCTGGAAAGCCGCTTGTTCTATTGACGAAAACAAGGCGTTCTCGCGGTCCGCCGCTTCCTTCATTCTTTTTTGCGCGTCTTCCACGCGCGATTGAAGCTCCGCAACCCGTTGTTCCTCCCTCGCCAGCGCCTGCCTCCTGGCGTCAAGTTCTGCCAGCTTCTGGCGCGCCCTTTCCGCAGCAGCCGACGAGGCAAGCGTTTTTTCCAAGAAGGGCCTTATCGCGCCCGACAAAACCTTAGTCGCCTCGCCCAACAGCTTCAGGCGCTCTTTCTCGTCGGCGGTTATCTGCCCGAGTTCAATCGAGTCCGCGAGCTCTTCCAACAGCTCCCGCAGTTTCTTGTAGTCGGAAGTAGCGCGAAACTCGTTTAGAACGGCGTCGACAGGCGTTTCGGCGTAAACCGCCGCCAAGGCGGCTATTCGCTTGTCCAAGCATATTTTCTGGTATTTCCTGAGGCCGCGCTGGAAGACGTTAAGCGTGTTGGCGAGCGCCTGCCTCGCCGAAGAGGCCTCGGCCTCGGCTGCGGAAAGCTCTTTCGAAACCGCTTCCGTCTCCTGAAGAGGGAACTTGGCGCGGGTGTCCTCAAGGCCTTTCCTGGCCTGGCCGTGGTCCACCTCGGCGCGAGCCATTTCGGAAACCAGTTTCCTGCGGTCGGCCGACGCGGCCTCCACTTCCGCGCAGTCCAACAAAACCTTGTCGTACGCGGCCGAGTCCGCCCGCAGCTTAACCGTCATCTCGCCGACTTGCGCGCTCAGCTCGCCCAAGCGCTTCATGTGCTCCCCGATTTTCCCCATTTCGTCGCCGAAGAAAATGAAGACATAGCGGTTGTCCGAAGTGGTTTTCAGCATTGACGCAACAGTAGCAGCGAGGACGTCGGCGTAAGTGGTTAAGGGCTCGCCAGGCGGCCTGTGCGCCAGTTGGCTGAGCAGCGGCTTCATTCGCGCGACGTAGCCGTCGCGTTCTTGAACTGCTATCTTGTAGTTGACGTTGCTCTCGTCCACCTTCTTCTTGGAAAGCGCGTCGAGCAGTGGCAGCACGGCGTTGGCTCCCGCCGCAATCGAGGCGGCTTTTTCCGCGAAGGGCTGCTCGTGCTTCCTCAGCGCCGCGGAGCGGGCTTCGCGGAGCCTCCGCTCCGCTTCCTCAATCGGGACCGCCGCGGCAGGGGCTGGAACCGCCGGCTTTTCCTCCTTCTTGCCGAATAGCTTGTCGAAAAAACCCACGCGAGTGCACCGCACGAAATTACGCCACGCGCTTATATAAGCGTGGAACCAAATTATTGTTGCTTCCCGCGGGACAGGAAGCGGAACTCAGTCAGCTTCGCGCGGTTGCGCGGCTGGAGGTAATTCTTCTTGGGAGTTCAATTCGAGCTTGAAGACGCGAAGTTCATAGTAAAAGACCTCATTTCAGTCCAGGCGCTCGACCGGGGGTTTTTCGGCTCCGACTACGAGGGACAGAAAACCGTTCTCGAACTGGCGCCGGAGGAAGCGCTTTACCTGCTTGACGTGAGGAACGCCGAGTGCAGGCGCAAGAACAGAATCGTTTCGTTCAACCAAGCCGCTTCCGGCTTCAAGGACCGGCCAAAGTTCTTGGCCAGGTACTTTTGCTACCGCGACTGGCGCGACCGCGGCCTGATAGCCCGGTCGATGGCCGAAGCGCAAGGCTCGTACGGAAGAAGCCCCGTAGTCAAGTACCCTTCGCAGGAATTCGAGTGCCCAAAAGCGGCCTTCAAGGCCGCTTACTTCAGCGACGACCTGATAAGCATAATCGACGCCGAAGAGTCAATTGGCTTGTACGAGGAAAACTGGTTCGGACAATGGGGCACTTACAAGGCCAAGAAACACGGGCGGCTCCTGAAACTCGACGCGTACGAAACGCTTTTCCTGCTCAAGCACGGCGGACTAAAGCTTAACGTAAAGGAAGCCCGTCTAGTCAAGGAAGCCGAGAAGAGGCGAAGCGACTTCCTTGCATTGTACGACGTCTACGAAGACCTGAGGCTCAGGGGATTCGTCTTGAAGACGGGCTTCAAGTTCGGCACCCACTTCCGCCTTTACTTCCCCGGCGCCAAGCCCGTCCTGGGACAGGAGGAGTGGATGCACTCGAAGCACGTCATCCACGTCTTCCCCCGCGAGGCCAAGATGCTAATAAGCGAGTGGGCGCGCGCCATCCGAGTTGCGCACGGAGTAAAGAAAACCTTCATTCTCGCCATTCCCGGCGTTCGCAAGGAAGTGGCGGCAGAACTCGACTTCCTCCTCTACCACCGGAAAAAAGGGGAAATCGAGACGCCGAAGGAAGACAGCCCGAAGTACGTCATGCTCGCGCTATCCGAAGAAGAGGAGATAGGCGGCGCCGAACTCGCCCAAGCACTGCTCAAGGCGAAGCAATTGGGACTTGACTTGATTCTCAGCATCTGCGACCGCGAGACCTCCGTGACCGACTACCGCGTCAAGCGCGTAGAACTCCCGAAGTCGAAGTATGAGTACTACGAAATAGAGTGGGTGCAGCCATGAGCTTCGAAAACGTTTCATTCAAGAGAAAACGCGTTGAGAAACGAGTGTTTTCCGAGCCAGTGCGCGGCTTTGAAGTCAAGCCGGAAACCAGGCTCGCCGACCTCCCGAAACTCTATTCCTCGCTGGGCTTCCAGGCAACGCAGCTGGGCCGCGCCTGCGACTTGCTGCGCGAGGCCCGCGGCCAGAACGCAAGCGTTTTCCTCTCCCTCACCTCGAACATCGTTTCAAGCGGCCTGCGCGAAGTAGTGGCGCAGCTGGCGCGACGCAAGGCAGTGCACGCCGTAATAACCAGCACGGGCGCAGTTGAGGAAGACTTCATGAAAACGCGCGCGCCTTTCTTCATCGGCGACTTCGACGTCGACGACTCGGAAGTCAAGAAACAGTGCCTTAACCGCATTGGCAACGTCTTCGTTCCAGACGAGGCCTACGTCTGGCTCGAGCAGCAGGACAACGAAGTGCTCAAGGAAATCTATGAAGAAAACGACGGCATCCTCGTTCCCTCTGCTTACTGCAGGAAAGTGGGCGGCCGCGTGAAGGACGAAAACTCTTTTCTCTACTGGGCGAACAAAAACGGCATTCCAGTCTTCTGTCCCGGCTTCGTTGACGGCGCAATAGGCGACCACGTTTTTTTCTTCAACCAAGGCCGCAAAAAACCCATTGCGGTGGACCAGGCGCGAGACCTGGCCGCGTTCTATAAAATGATTCTCGAGGCCGGCAAGGCCGCGGGCTTGGTAATCGGGGGAGGAATCGCCAAGCACCACTTGATTGGAGCGGCGATACTGCGCAACGGCCTGGACTACGCTGTTTACGTCGGCACGGGAACGCAGTACGACGGCTCGCTTTCCGGCGCGCGTCCCACTGAAGCGGTGAGCTGGAACAAGCTCAAGGACAAGCGCAAGTCCGCCTTCGTGGAAGCCGAGGCAACGCTCGTTCTCCCCCTTCTCGCAACCGCGCTGCTCTAAGTAACGCTTATTACTTCGCGCGGCCTAAGCGCATTCATGCACTGGGCAGACCAGCTCGCGGAGCAAGTAATAGCGCGCGCAAAGCGCGAGGGCCGGACGCCTAACGTCAAGTGCCAGCAGACTCCCAGCGGAGGCAAGCACATCGGCAACTTGAACGACGTGCTGCGCGCGTGGTTTCCAGTCAAAGCCGTTCGAGAGAGGGGAGTCGGATGCGAGTTCGTGCACACGACCGACGACCGCGACCCCTTGAAAGACGTTCCCGCCAAAATCGCGGACTTGGACGCCGCGTGGCACGAGTCCAAAGAATTTCCGGGAATAAGCAAGTATTTGGGCCAGCCCCTGTGCCGCATTCCCGACCCGTTCGGCTGCTGCGAAAGCTGGAGCGAACACTTTACCGAAGTGTGGATGCGCGGCGTGTACGCCTTGGAAGTCCACCCCGAGCTCTATTCCGTCGACGCGTTGTACGAGCAGGGCCGGCTCGAACCCTTTGTTCGCATGGTTTTCGAAAAGGCCTCGGAAGCCGGCAAGCTTGCCGCAAAGTTCCAGGCCACCAAAAGCGAAAAATACATTCCATTCGACGCCATTTGCCCCAACTGCGGCGTGTTGACCAACGTGGACTCCTTCGACTTGGAAAACAAGACGGTGCACTTTGTTTGCGGCGGCAAGGCCATAAAGAAAAAAAAGGCCGAGGGCTGCGGCTGCGAAGGCGAAGTTCCGTGGAGCGAGGGAAAGCTCCAGTGGCGCTTCGAGTGGCCGGCGCTGATGGGCGCGTTTCACACCACGTTCGAGCCGTTCGGAAAAGACCACTTCGAAGGAAGCTGGAAAGGCGTCCTCGAAATCATGCCTGAGATATTCGGCCTCGAGCCGCCCATTCCGTTCGTCTACGAGTTTTTTCTGGTAAACGGCGAGAAAATGAGCGCAAGCAAGGGCAACGTCTATGTAGTGCAGGACGTGCTGAAAATAATGGAGCGGGAGCCCTTCAACTTCTTTTACGTCAAGCGGCCCGAAAAACAAAGAGACCTGGACCTCGGCAGGGTCTTCCAGCTGGTGGACGAGTTCGACGAAGCCGAGCGAGCCTACTTCGGCGAAAGCACCGGAAAAAGCGAGGCAAAGGAAGAAAACACCAAGAGAATGTACGAACTAGCTGTCTCAAGCGTTCCCGAAAAAGCGCCGGTTAGAGTGTCCTACTCCTTCGCGGCCGCGCTGGCGCAAGTGCTCGACGAAGACGCGGCAATCGCAAAGCTCAAGGAACTCGGGCACTTGAAGGGTGCTTCGAAGAAGGACGAGGAAAGCTGCCGAAACAGGCTGCTGCTGGCAAAAAACTGGATAGCCTCGTTTGCTGGAAACGAGTTCAAGATAAAAATAATTGCTTCCGGCCAGGCGGCCGAGAAGTACGTGCTGCTGCCCGACGGCCAGAAACGAGTCTTAAACGAGTTCGCCGACGTGCTGCTGAAGGGCGGCACCGAAGCAGAGCAGGCAAGCAAAGCCAAGGAACTCTGCGCCGAGCACGGCATTACGACGCAAGACTTTTTCAAAGCCGCTTACGCTGTTTTGCTGGGCAAGGAAAAAGGACCCCGCCTCATTCCGTTAGTCAACGCGCTTGACCGGAAAATGGTCGCGCGCCGCTTTAGGGGAGAAGAGTGAAATGACGCTGGTGCTGACGCAACGCAGCAAGGCCGCCGAACTCGCCGAGTCCAAGGGCTTCACGCTCGACGAACGCAAGCACGTTCCGCTCGAGCGCGTGGAAGGCTTCGGCGGCGACTACGAAGACAAGATTCTCCTCGAGTCAATTGACTTGAACGCGCAGTACGAGAGCGTCTTCCAGTACTACCGCTCTCCCGACCGGGCGAAAATGCATTGCGTCAACTACTTGGAAAACAAGTGCGGCCAAATAGCAAACGCCGACGCGCGCGACTGGCTCATGAAACAAATAGACACACCCGCCGGAAGCAAGATTTTCGTCTTGTGCGTCAAAGACGACAAGGGAAATAAGAGGACCTTTGTCCTGTCCGGCGAACTCGAATTGACGGAAGCGCGGTTAAGCGAGTTCCAGCAACAGGTTTTAGCCAACCTGCCTCCCTCCGTTTAATAAGCCCGCCGGGGCAAAAACATACTGCTAATTAGAGAGGTAAATTTCCTTGGCGCAAGCCGAACTAAACGTAATGACGGCAGGCCACGTCGACAACGGCAAGACGACGCTGGTCGCCGCGCTCACCGGCAGGTGGACGAGCGTGCACAGCGAAGAGCTAAAGCGGGGCATCACTATCCGCTTGGGCTACGCCGATTTTTCGGTAAAAAAGTGTCCCGAGTGCTCTGCCCCGAAGTGCTATTGCCTGGAGGACAAGTGCAGGAACTGCGGAAGCCAGCCGCAGGAAGCACGCAAGATTTCCTTCGTCGACGCTCCTGGCCACGAAACCCTGCTCGCGACGGTCATCGCCGCAAGCAGCATCATCGATGGCGCGCTGTTCGTCATCGCCGCCAACGAAAAGTGCCCCCAGCCGCAGACGACGGAGCACCTCATGGTCCTTGAAGCGGCCAAGGTCAAGAAGGTAGTCGTCGCCCAGAACAAGGTCGACCTCGTCAACCGGGAGCAGGCGGTCGCGCACTACAAGCAGATAAAGGAATTCCTGCGCGACACACCCTACTCTGACGCGGAAATAATTCCCACCGCCGCCAACTCGAAGCTCAACCTGGACGCGCTTGTGGACGCAATCGAACGCAACATCCCCACCCCAAAGCGCGACCCCTCCAAAGAGGCGCTGATGTACGCGGCGCGCAGCTTCGACGTAAACAAGCCTGGAACGCCGGTAAACAAACTCGTCGGGGGAGTGATAGGCGGCTCCATACGCCAGGGAGTGCTGCGGCCGGGCGACGAAGTGGAAATACTGCCCGGCGCGCTGCACGTCAAAAAAGAGAAAGAAACGTACTCGCCGCTCTGCACGCGCGTAACTAGCTTGAACGCCGGGGGCGAGGAACTCAAGGAAGCCCATCCCGGCGGACTGGTCGGAATGGGGACGGAACTCGACCCCGCGCTCACGCACGCCGATGCCCTCGTCGGCTCTTTCGTCGGCAGGCGCGGAACGCTGCCGCCGGCGCGCAATGAACTTTCGGTCGAAGCGCTTCCGATGGAAAGGCAAGTAGAAAAATTCGTCGGAGACTTCGGTTCCAACGAGCCGCTCGTCCTCGGCGTAGGAACCGCGACGACAGTTGGTTTCGTCACGAGCCACAAGAAAAGCCGGCTCGAACTCGTTCTCAAAAAACCGTTGTGCGTCAAGGCCGGCGACGTGCTCGCGGTAATGCGGCGCGCTCAAAACCGCTGGCACTTGTACGGAACCGCCAAAGTCCTCTAGCCAAGCGCTGCCAAAACCGCCTTGAACACGTCCGGGGGCAGCATTGAATTAGACGCGGTAACCTGCTTCAACAATCCCTTCCTGCGGTAATAGTCTATCAAAGGAGCAGTGTTGGTGGCGTAGACGCGGAGGCGCTCTCTAACCACTTCCGGCCTTTCGTCGCTGCGCTGGTAAAGCCCTCCGCCGCAGCGGTCACAGACTCCCTCCGTCTTCGGCTTTTGGAACAACGCGTTGTAAATCGCCCCGCATTTCCTGCATGTTCTCCTGCTGGAAAGCCTTGCAATCAAGTCCTGTTCGGCGACGTCTATGTTGACCACTGCATCCAGCTTTTGGCCTGAAGAGCGCAGCATCTCGTCCAACTCGCTTGCCTGCACTGCCGTGCGCGGAAAGCCGTCCAGCAAAAAGCCCTTTTGCGCGTCTTGCTGGCCGAGTCTTTCCTTGACTAGACTGACGACGATGTTGTCCGGAACCAAGGCACCGGCCTGCATGTACTTCTGCGCCTCCCTCCCGAGGGGCGTGTCTGCCGAAGCAGCTGCGCGGAACATGTCGCCAGTGCTTACGTGGGGAACCCCGAATTTTTCTGCCAACAGCTTTGCCTGCGTTCCCTTGCCTGCGCCTGGTGCTCCTAGTAAAACCAGTCTCATGCTGAATACCTCGCAATTGCTCTGAAATAAGACTTGAAGCGCTTAAGCATAGAAACTTATTTAATGTGCACACAAACAAGTTCTATGCAGATGGGCTCGTAGCTCAGCTTGGAGAACCAGCGGCTTGCCGGTGGTTTGAGCAACTAGAGCACCTGGCTTTTAACGGATTCTCTCAAGGGATTTCGGAGGCAACCAGGGGGTCGTGGGTTCGAATCAAGCGAATGCAACTTTTCGCTTGCGCGAAAATCCCGCCGAGCCCGCTAATATTATTTTTTGGAGGGGGCTTTGCTTGAAGACGCTGCTTGACACCAACTTTCTTCTCCTCGTCTTCCGCAACAAAATCAATTTGGAAGCGGCTCTGGAAAACTTGTTGGACGAAAGACCGCAGCTCGCCACGCTCTCTTCATGCGTTCAGGAACTGAAGATGCTTGCAGCCAGCAAAAAAGAGGCGGAAAGAAACGCCGCGAAAGCCGCCTTGCGCTGGGTTGAAGGCGGCGGCGTCAAAGTAATTGAAGCAAGCGGCAAAAGCGACAAGGCAATCCTGGACTGGGCGGCCGCAAACAAGAACGCAGTGGTTTGCACCAACGACCAGAACCTCAGGGCCGCATTAGCGGCGAAGGGCGCTAAAGTCGCTTGCGCCAAGCGCGGCGGCGCCCTAACAGTCTGTTAAGAGAACTGGCTCGAAAGGGTTTTAAGCCAGATTATTCCTATTTTTCTGCTTGTTTTAAATTCTCGCTAGCAAGTAGCAGGGTGAAGCATTTTGTACCGCTTGATGACTTTCAAGGAAGTCGTGCGCATTCCGCCGAGGCTCTTCGGCCTCAAGATTTCGGAGGGAGCGCTCGAGATTCTCCGCGACCAGTACGAGCGCACCGTCGACAAGAACTACGGCGTAATCGTGAGCCTGCACAACGCCAAGATCCAGTCCAAGGGAAAGGTGCTGCACGGCGATGGCGCGGTGTTCTGCGACGTCGAGTTCGACGCCCTCGTGTTCACTCCCGAGGTAAACGAAGTCGTTGAAGGCGAGGTTACTGAAATAGTGGAGTTCGGCGCCTTCGTGCGGCTGGGACCAATCGACGGCCTCGTGCACGTGTCGCAGGTGGCCAACGACTTTCTGACGTACGACAAGAAAACCGCGTCGCTCGTGGGAAGGCAGTCGAAGAAAAGCCTCAAGAAAGCGGACTTGGTGAAGGCAAAGATAGCCACTGTGAGCCTCAAGGACACGATTCCGAACAGCAAGATTGCGTTGACAATGCGGCCAGAGGGCCTGGGCAAGAAGGGAGCCAAAGGCAAGGAAAAAGAGGCGAGGAAATGACGGAAAAAGCCTGCCGCAAGTGCCGCATAATAGTAACCGGCGACGTGTGCCCGGTATGCAAGGACTCTGAACTCACGAAAACGTGGGAAGGATACATAATCATAGCGAATGCCGAGGGCTCGGAAGTCGCAGCTGCCATCGGAGTCAAGGCGCCGGGAAAATACGCGCTTAAAATAAAGTGAGACAATGCAGGTTGAAGTAATAGAATCCGTTGAAAATCCCTTGCTGCAACGCAGGGAA
This sequence comes from Microcaldota archaeon, assembly GCA_040753335.1. GTDB lineage: Archaea > Micrarchaeota > Micrarchaeia > Norongarragalinales > UBA8480 > UBA8480. The sequence continues at coordinate 33 of JBFMEM010000028.1, read as the reverse complement.
ATAACCGCGAAAATAAGCGGCTTTGCGGCCACG
>JBFMEM010000027.1:0-10925 GCA_040753335.1 Microcaldota archaeon | reverse complement strand
GAAGTGGCGGCGCTGGCGGTTTTCCTCTACGAACTGCTCGGCAAGGCGCCGTTGGAGAAAGAATTCCGCGGCTGGAAACAGAAGATAATTCCCTCGCCAAGGGGGAAGAAGGTTATAAATAAGTTTCGGCGAGTAATAGGAGCATGAGCAAAACGCGTTCTTACCGCAAAAAGCCTTCCAAAAAGACGGCGAAAGCCACGCGACCGCATTTTGCCGCAAAGGAAGCGCCTGCGCCGGCGAGGGACGCGCGGCAAGACGAGCTCCTAAAGCACCTCCAGCCCTTTGTGGAGGAAATCTCCGGCCACAAGGGAGTGAAAATAGTCGAAAGCATCGGCGACGGAACGACGGACGAAAAAATAGAGGAACAGACGAAGCTCAAAATCGCCGAAATCCGCTCCCTGCTCAACCACCTGCACAGCTACGGCGTCGTGGAATACACGCGTGAGAAAAACATGACAAGCGGCTGGTTCACGTACACGTGGAAAGTCAACGCCGACCGCGCCCTCCAAAACTTTTTGGTGATGAAGCAACGCGAGTACTCGGAACTGAAGAAGCAGTACGCAACCGCTGAAAACGCGTTCATTTACGCCTGCCGCAGCAAGTGCGCCAAACTAGCTTTCGACGTAGCCCTCGAAAGCCAGTTCCGCTGCCCCTCGTGCAAAGGCATGCTGAAGGAAATAAACGCCTCGGAGGAAATGGCGGAGCTTGAAAAAAAGATAATTGCGCTAAAAAGCATTCACTCTTCTTTCTCGCAGCGGTCGATAGGCGTTTCGAAAACACAGGGCCTGCTCGCGTCGCAGAAGCTCATCAAGCCCCTTCTCGAAAACAGGCCCGGGCCGTTCCCCGCTTTCGGCAAGCGGGCTTAACCCTCGGGCAAGCCGCGCTCGCGAGAACCCGCCCCCAGCACCTTAATTAATCTCCTCGCGAAAAATCTTTTCACTCCTGTTTACAGCGAGGTAACAACTCCGCCTAGCCGCGGTTTTGCTTCAAGGGTAGCCAGGAGTGCCCGCTGGATTGAACTTGCCGCAAGGTGGTTCAAGGCGAAGCTCATAACCCGGAGACCGGTGGTTCAAATCCACCCCTCGCTATTCTTTTTAACTCGAAACCGTTTATGCTCTCGTGAAAAAACTCTTAGTGATTCTCGACGGCCTCGGAGACCTTCCCTGCCGCGACCTCGGCGGAAAAACTCCGTTGGAGGCGGCGCACACCCCCTACCTCGACGCTCTCGCGAAAAAAAGCACGGCAGGAATGCTGCGCATCGCGGGCAACATCGCTCCCGAATCCGATGTCGGCGTGTTCTCAGTGCTCGGCTACGACCCCTTCAAGTACCACGTCGGCCGCGGCGCGCTCGAAGCCTACGGAATAGACGCGGGCTTCAGAAACGGAATGCTTGGGCTGCGCGCCAACTTCGCCACGACCGACGCCGAAGGCACGAAAATATTCGACCGACGCGTCGGGCGGCACTTGGGAAGCACTGACGCGAAAGCGCTTGAAAAAGAAATCAACAAAAAAGTGCGCTTGACAAACGCTTCATTCGTGTTCCGCGCTACGCTGGGCCACCGCGGGGTGCTGTTGATAAAGTCGCGCGAAAAACTTTCGGCAAAAATTTCTAACACAGACCCCGCCTACGAGATAAAGAAAGGGTTGGGAAGCGCAAAAAGCGTTTTTGAAATGCGCGTGCAAAAAAGCAAGCCGTTGGAACGCAGCGCGGCCGCCTCGCGCGCTGCTGCGTTGGTTAACGAATTCACCGCCAAAGCGCACTTTGTGCTGGAGAAAAGCAGGGTAAACGCCCGAAGGAAAAAACGAGGGCTGCTTCCGGCGAACGAAATACTGCTGCGCGACGCGGAAACCGAAGTCCGTAGGCCGCCGACGCTCTACGGGCGGGAGAAGTGGGCCGTGCTGGCGGACATGCCTCTGGAAATAGGAATAGGCAAACTAATCGGCATGAACGTCATCCACGCGCCTCCCCCGACGTTCACGGCGTCGGACTACGCGACCAGGGCGGGCAAAACACTTGCGCTGTTAAAGAAATTCGATGGAGTATACGTGCACATCAAAGGCCCCGATCTGTTCGGCCACGACGGCGACGCGACCGGAAAAATGAAGAGCATTGAGGACATCGACCGTTTTTTCTTCGCCCCTTTGCTGAAAAAACTCAACCTGACCAAAACGCGCATGGCGGTTACCGCCGACCACTCGACGCCCTGCAAGATAAAGGCACACTCAAGCGACCCCGTGCCCTTCCTCACGGCCGGGGCAGGCGTTTTTGGAAAAGGCGTTTCAAAATTCGGGGAAAGCGCCTGCCGCAAGAAAGGAGTAAAACAAGGCCCCTGGCTAATGCACCAACTTCTTTCCTAACGCGGCTCCCGCGAAAACCGCTTTGCCTTGCAGCTCTTCTTCGATGCGCAGTAAGCGGTTGTACTTCGCAGTGCGCTCGCCACGCGCTACGCCGCCGAACTTGGTTTGTCCCGCGCCGATGCCGACCGCTAAGTCGGCTATGAACGCGTCTTCTGTTTCGCCCGAGCGGTGGGAAACCATCACGCCCCAGCCGGCGGCGAAAGCCGTTTGGGCGGCGTCAAGCGCCTCGGAAAGAGTTCCAATCTGGTTTACCTTCAAAAGCAGGGCATTGGCCGCCTTTTCCTCAACCGCCTTCCTGATGCGCGCCGGGTTGGTGGTAAGCAAGTCGTCTCCAACGAGCTGCGCCCTGCCCCCGAGTTTACGCGTCAATTCCCGCCAGCCGGCCCAGTCGTCTTCCGCGACGCCGTCTTCGATCGAAACCAAGGGATACGCGGAAACGAGGCCGGCATAGTAGTCTATCATTTCCCCCGACGAGCGTTTCTTGCGGCCCGCCAAGTAACTTCCTTCGAAGAAAAACTCCGACGCCGCGCAATCCACAGCCAAAAAAACGTTGTTCGCGTGCCCCGCTTCCTCAATTGCTTCCAGAAGCAAGTCGAAACGCTCTTCAGGCAGCGACAACGGCGGCGCGAACCCCCCTTCGTCGGCGAGCAACGCGCCTTGGTAACCGAATTTTTTCGAAACTTTTTTCCTGAGTTCGCAGAAAACCTCTGCGGACCACCACAGGGCCTCTGAAAAGCTTTTCGCGCCCAAGGGAACAATCATGTGCTCCTGAAAGTCGTTTTCCCTCCCGGCATGCTTTCCTCCATTAATGAAGTTCAGGAACGGAACGGGCAGTAGCGGCTTGCGCAGGCTCAAACCCGCCAAGCGAGCGTAAAGCGGCTTGTTTTCAGCAGCGGCGCCGGCTCTTGCGGCGGCGAGGCTTACGGCAAGCAACGCGTTTGCGCCTAGCCTGCTCTTGTCGGGCGTTCCATCGGCTTCCAATAGCATGGCATCGATTTGTCTCTGGTCAGCGCAGTCCACGCCCCTTACTTTTTTTGCCAGAATCGCGTTTACGTTCCAAACTGCTTTCGAAACGCCCGCGCCGCATACGCGTTTGCCTCCGTCGCGCAGTTCTACTGCTTCATGGACGCCGGTTGACGCGCCGCTTGGAACCGCCGCCGAGAAAACCCCCTGCTTCGTTTCAACACTTGCTTCGACAGTGGGCTTTCCCCGCGAGTCAAGCAATTGGCGGGCGCGCACGCGCAGTATCCCTCTTTTAGGCAACACCCTCTCCTCACTTCCCCTAATTCGCTTGCGTTATTTAAGGCTTGCCGGCGTTCTGCGCGGAACGTTTATTTAACTGCCTTTTCTAGAACAACGCATGGATGAAGCGGTACGCGAGCGGTTGCTTGAACTGTCTGAACGCCTTTCTTCTCTTCAAACGAAAACGACGTTGTTGGAAGGAGAAGTGAAGGAACTGCGGGGCGCGCTGATCCTTGCTTTAAACGAAGTAAAAAAGCTGAAGGAAAAAACCCCCAGAAAAAAATAAAACCGCGGTTGAAATGGAGCCGAATAGTGGAAGCGAGGGGGGCGGGCGGACGGGAAGAACCCGCGAGCACTACCAGCAACAGAAAAGCCAGTGCTACGCCTACTTCCGCGTCAGGGCCGAAGACGCCCCAAAAATAGACTTGGCGCAGTTCACGCTGTATGATTTCATAAACAACTCCTTCTCGTTTTCGCCGACGAAAAAACAGCTTACTGTTTCTGTGTTAGAAGCGCTGAAGCAAAAGCCGATGACCTTCAACGAACTGGCGGTTTCCTTGGACGCGAAGAAAAGCACGCTCTACTTGCTTTGCCTCGCGCTGCAGAGGTCGGGCTTAATTGAACGGACGGGAAAAAACCAGCCCCTCCGCCTCAGCGGAGACTTTTCCCTCGCGTTGAAAAGATATTCCGACTGGTGGCAGAACTGGCTCGCTCGCCACTAGCTATAAATAACTTGATTTTCTAAGCACTCTGGAAAGGTGAGCGAAGAATGCCTATTTTCGACTTATTCGGCAAAAAAGAAGGCCCCCGCGAAGGAAGCATTTACACTATTCATACAGAACTGCATCCCTTTCGCCTGTACGCCCACAAGCAGGACTTCGTCGAACTCGAAGTAATTTTGAAAAACGTCTTCGAAAAAGAGCTGCTGACTTCCCTCGTGGTCGTAGTGCCCAAGGGACTTGGCTTCGAGCAAAGCGCGTTGTCTCACCAGCGCGAAATCCGCATAGGCCAGCTCGGGGCCGGAGAGGAAAAGCACTTCAAGATCCCCGTCTGGGCGTCGCAGCGCACTGAAAAAGGAACGTACGTGCTCCGCGTTTTCGCGATTTCCCACTACCACGACTACGCGTACGTGCTAAACGAAGCGCGCAAAGACGTGCGACTGCGCGTGGAATAAAAGACTTTAAAAACCGTTGACTGCTAATAAAACCAATTCTCAAGGTGATTTTACATGGCAATAAAAGTATCTCAGCTAATGGGAATGGACGTTTACACCGACACCGCGACTTACGTCGGAAAAGTCTACGACGTCATAATAGACTTGCAGGAGGGCCGCGTGGTTCGCCTGACCCTCGAGCCAATCAGGGTTTCCAGCAAGGAAGAGGCAAAACGCATTTTCCGCGAGAAAACAATTCTCTACAAGAGCGTCAAGGCAGTTGAAAAGATAATAATCGTCTCAGCAATCCCGGCGGCTGAAGAGCCGGAGCCCGAGCCGGCGCCGGAGCCGCAGAAGGCAGTTCCCTATTCCTACCGCTACCGCCGCAAGTAAGGCGCGCGGGGTTTTACGTTCCCCAGCGGAGCGTTGCTTAAAAAGAAAGTGGCGCGAATACTTTTCGGTGACTTGAGTGAAATACGCGTGTTCCAACTGCAACGCCGCCTTCTACGGAGAGGACCTGGCGCAGTGCCCGCGGTGCAGCAGCAAGAAAGTAGTGGTCATGCTTGAAGGCAAGCCGGGGGAGGTCGCGGCGGCGGTAAAGCACGAGGAGGGGGCGTGTCCCAAGTGCGGGGGCAAGGACTTTGAATTCATTTGGCGCCGCCGGGAAAAAGTGTGCAAGAAGTGCGGCGAAATATTCCCGGCCAGGAGAAACCGCTAGCGCTTCGCCTTCTTGTGCTTCGGCCGCGTCCTAGTCATCGGCTTTACGGTCAGCTTCGGCTTGACGACCACTTCCGGCCTGACCACTACCTTCTTTGAAGCCGGTTTTTTAGCGGGTTTGGCCGGCTTTTTCTTCGCCGCCGTTGCCTTTGGCTTTTTCTTTTTAGTCAGCTTCTTCAGCGCAACGATCTTGACCACCGGCTTCGGCGCGGCCTTGGCCACCTTGGTCGTCTTCTCCAGCGCCGTTTTGACCTCAAGCAGTTCCTTGCTGCGTTGCTTCTGGCCCTTCGCAAGAGAAGAAGCAATTCTTTTTTCAATCGAGGAAATGCGTTTGGCGAGGTCGCGCCGCACCTTTTCGCTGCTCTTCAACGCCCTCTGAAGGTCCTCCCGCGCTTCCTTCGCGGCTCCCCTTGCCTCCGCTTCCTTTGAAATGTGCTTTTCTATCTCGGATTCAAAGCGGGTCGCCGCCTTTTCGCGCTCGGTGTCGGCGCGGTGAATCTCGTGCTTGTGCTCCGCATCTGCTTCGGCGATCTGCTTGCGGAGCTGCGCTATCTCGTTGTCCTTTTCCTCGCGCAGCTGCAACAGCATTTCGCGCGCCGACTCAAGCCGCAGCCGCTCTTCTGCCAGCTCCTCTTCGGCTCTTCTCCGGATGTCTTCGACTTGCGCCTGCGCCTTCGCGCGCTCTTCGTCGATCACGAGCTTGGCTTCGCTGAGAGCGCGCTCGAGCTCTTTGCGGGGCAGGTAGCCCCATCCCTTGAAGACTTTTTCAAACATTATGGCATCCCTCTCGTTTTGAAGGCCGTTAAATCGTTTCCGTAGCCTTGTTTAAAATCACTTCCCTCCGAAGCCGAGGAGACCCGCAAGCCGTACTAAGAGGCCTTTCTTCTTTTCCTTGACCGCGCTGGTTTTTTCGCTCGAGGCGGGAACGTATTCGTCAACAACCCGCCACTCCGGCTCGGACGGCGGCGCTTTTTCGACGAGTTCGGGTTGCTTTAATTCCATCAAACGCGGGCCAGCCATTTGCTCACGCAATTACCCGCGGCCGCTTCAACGCCGGCGGCTCGCCTGCCAACGCGTCCGGGTGGTCTTCAAAATAATCCGCGGCCTCGTGGTTCAACGGACTCGCCGGGTTGGGGTGTTCGAGCAAGTGCTCCAGCGCCTCCACGACCTGCCGCACCGTCTGTCCTTCGGCCCACTGGTTCACGAGCTGGATGCAGACTTTTCCGTCGGCTGGTCGTATGTTTGGGTGAAAAATGGGGGTGATCCAAGTCACTTCTATTCCCCCGGCGTAGGGAAACTCGCGGCCAAGCAGGATTCTCGCCCTGTGGTCGGCTCGCCTGCGCACGGCCGAACCCGTTTTCTCCAAGCCCGGCTTGGTTAAAACAACTTCGTAAGCAGTCTTGTCCGCGCTGGCGGTAAACGAAACGCCGCTCTGCCGCATCAACACGAACTCGCTTTCAAGCCGCCGGCGCCAAATTGCTTCAGGCAGCCAAGGCATTTTCTCAACCGCCGGTCGGGTCGGGCATCAACAGCAGTTCCGAACCGTCCGCCAGCCCCGCGTCAGCGAGAGTGGCGTTCGGGTCGAGGATCTTGTTGTCGGAAGTAGCGAGAACGAAGCGGTCCTTCAGCTGCAGGCTCTCCGCGAGAACCTCGAGCACGGCATTGACGGTGAACGAAGGCTCCACCGCAAGCTTGACTTCCTTTCCGGACGTAGTGTGAACGACTTTAATAGTGAACTCTCCCATGAAAACGCCTCCCCCCCAACGCTTTAATTCGCTTGCGTTCTATTATGGAGCGAACTCATTAAAAAAGAGGCCGTTCAATGGAGCCGCAACGCAAGCCACGAATCGTTTCAGTCACTCCCCCCGCGGTTCAACCCGCGCCGCCGCAGCCAACCGCGCCCCAGCCCCCGCAGCCTCCTGCGCCGCCCCGCGTCACCGAAGACAATCCCTTGGTGAAGGCAATGCAGGAAGAGGCGCTGCGCGACCTGAGGCCGCAAACCCCCGCGCCGGCAGCGCCCCGCGTGATTGCGCCGTCACAACCGCCTTCCGCTCCTGCGCCGGTTGCGCGCAAGCTCTCCGACGCAGAACTAAGGCAAAAAATAGCGGCCGACCAAATAGGCAGGCAGTCGACCCTTTCCTCGCGCTTGAGCGCCTTTTTCGGGGGCCTCTTCAAGAAAAAACCGCGCGAGGGACTCGCGAATGTATGACGTCTACGTCTCCAACGACGCCCTGAAGAAAGCGGAAGCCCACTTCACGCAACAAGCAGCCAAAGGACTGGAAGCAATGGGCCTGCTGCTCGGCGAGCCGAGGACGTGGCAGGGAAAAGAATACACCTTCGTCGAAGAGTATTTCACCGCGCAAAACAGCGCGTCGTCCGTCCTAGTGAAATTTTCCGAAAACGCCTTTGCCGACTTGGTCAGGCAATACCGCGAGCACAGGGGCAAAATAATTACCGGCTGGCTGCATTCACACCCCTCTTTCGGTTGCTTCATGTCACGCACCGACTTGGCCACCCAGGAAAAGTTCTTTCCAGAACCATTTCACGTGGCTCTCGTTGCCGACCCGACGAAGAAGGAAGGGGGGAGAATGCTTTTGCGCGCGTACAAGGCCGCCGACGGCTCTTACCGCGAGGTTTCGTACGCGGTTGTCGAGAGGCGGAAAAAATGACTCTCAAGCTCGAGCGCTTTGACAAAAAAATCCTTCAGCTCCTAGAAAACGGGGAACTGACGCTGGCCGAGCTCCAGGCGCGGTTCAAGATTGCGCCGCTGGATTTCGACCGCCGCCTCAAAGCCCTGGCGCGCGGCAAGTACGTCCACTTCTCTCAAGACGAAGTTCCCAAAATCCAGTTGGGCCTCAAGGGATTCAACGCACTCGAACAACGCGCGAAAAGGCAGGCCAAAAAACCAAAGGAAAAAACGCCGCCGCAGGAAAAGACCGAGGCCGTTTTTCCTGAAGAATCGCCTTTGCCCCCCCGGCCTCCGCTGGAGAAACAAACAGTTTCCGAAGAAAAGACCCACCTGATTGAAAGCAGGCCCTTTGAAATTCCCGAGACCGCAGGGCCGTCGGCCGGCCAAACGCCGCCAAAGGACTACAACCCATTGATTCACGGGCCGTTGAAACTGCTGGCCAAGGAACCGCCGTCCACGCAGCCAGCCGAGCAAAAGCCGGTTATGCAACAACTTTCCGACGAAAAACTTCCCAAAGCAGCCCAGAAACTCAACCTGCGGTGGGAAAAGGAAAACGAGGTCTGCGAACTATGCAAGGCAGACTTCAAGCTGTCGCTCAACCCCCAGGAAAACAACCCGATTTACGGCCACTGCTTCTGCGGCGCGGCCTACCACCAGGACTGTTACGAGAGCCTGGCGCAAAACAGCGGCAGGTGCGCGCGCTGCGGCCGAAATATTGAACTGAAGCTCGACCAACGAAGCCAGTCCGCCCTCAAGCAGATAAAGAACTTGTTCGACTAGCCGTGCACCGGACAATCCGCGCGCCGCGGAACGTCGTAAACCGCCGTCGCGCCCGTAAGGCCGTTGTAAAACAAGTATTTTCCCACGAGGCTCTCTTTCTCCAGGCCGTGAACCAATTTTATGAACTCGTTAACCTGCGCCGCCGCGACTACGCTGGTTGTCGTTGCAAGAGCAGGCATTTTAGGGTCAATCCAATCCACTACCTCGCCGACGCAATTGTACTTGCGCCACAGGCGTCCGTAGTCTTTCTTGCCGAGTCCACACTCGAAGCACGCCCCCGGCGAGCGCACGACCTGCACTTTACCCATGAACCCCGTTGTTCCGCCGTCGATGAAAACCGCTTTTGCGTAAGAATGCGCGTTAGCATGCATTCTCGCCCCGAGGTTGTCGAGGCAGCCGAAAACAAAGTCGAATTCCTGCCACTTTTCTTCAGGAATTTTTTCAACCTCAGAAATCAAAGGAGTTACCGCCACGGACGACCACTGTTTTCTTGCCTCGCGCGCAATAACTTCCGCCTTCAAAGCCCTCTTTTCAGCGTCCTCGGAGGAAAAGAACACGCAACGGTTAAGGTTAGCTTTGGAAACGACGTCAAAGTCTGCTAAAGAAATTTTTTGCACGCCCAACTGCAGAAGAAGCTTCACTACCTCGTTTCCCAGCGCGCCTGCTCCGACGACCATTACGTTCTGCGCACTGACTTTCTCCTGGTTCCAGCCGCTGATTCGCTTCTGGCGGTCATGCGGGTCGGCGTCAACGTCCATAAACCCTATTTATTTGTAAGGGCATTTAATTTTCTATGCCCGTCCTTATTTTTTCAACAGAGTGCCCCGCAGGCCGCAACATTGCCGCGCAACTAATTCAAAAAGGTTTCGAGCAAGCCGAGGAAATCAGGTGCGGCGAAAAAAGCCTGCCGGCGTGGAAGCGAGACGAAATCCGGCTCATTGAAGTCAGAGAACGTCTGTCGCGCGACGTCGAGTACCTGTCCCAGCTAAACCTGCCAAAAGCGAGCTCGTTGTTTTCCTGTCGCGGCACCGCGCCGAAAACGGGCCGTCCTGCTTTACTGTTCATTCAACGGGGAACTGGGGATTTGACCCACAACGAGGAGGAAATCCCCGCGAGCTAGCGCGGGCAAGCGCCACCGCCGTCGCAGCGGTGTTCGAATACTTCCGCGCGCATTCTTTGGAAGGCTTTCAGCTTAATTTGGAGGCAACGCACCACGGGCCAACGAGCCTGCCTTGGCCATCGTTGTTCGTTGAAGTCGGTTCGGGAGACAAAGAGTGGAAAGACCAAGCGGCTTGCGCAATAGTCGCCGAAGCGGCGCTTGCCGCCTGCCGCGGCTACCGAAAAACAAGGGGAAGGGTTGCGCTCGGCTTCGGCGGAACGCATTACTGCCCAAAATTCGGCGAATTAGAGGCAAGGGAACACTTGTTTTCGCACGTTGCGCCCGGCTACGCCTGCGACTCGCTCGACGAACAGCTGTTTGCGCAGGCGATTCGGAAAACCGTTGAAAAAGTCGATTGCGCCGCGTTGGACTGGAAGGGCTTGTCAGGAGAACAAAGAAAAAAGGTAATCGCGTTGGCTGAACAGGCTGGCCTCGCGTGGGAAAAAGCCTGAACTACTTCCCTTTTCCTCGAGGGGATTTCCTTCGCAGCTGCTCAAGCGCCGTGATCGCGCCGCCCGGCGGCCGCGGAGCCGCTGGTTGTTGGGCGTCGCCCCTTACTTCGCCTAATTTTTGAGCTATTAGCCGCAGGTTGACTTCCATTCGCGCCAGCCACGGCGTTGGAAGCGTTGCCTTTGTTCTGTAGGCTCTTACTGCCTCCAGTATTCTCCGGGCTTCCCCAGCCAAGCCCAGTGCCTCCGCGCTTTCCGTCCGCTCCATGTATCGTTTGACTTCAAGATTCTTCAGCGGCCGTACGCCGAAAGCCGGGGGCTCGTATTCTCTGGCGCCGCTAAAGCGCAGGGTTTTCCCGCCCTTCGCCCCCCACGTGT
>JBFMEM010000026.1:0-11001 GCA_040753335.1 Microcaldota archaeon | reverse complement strand
CTTACTTGTCCAAAGAAAAGCCGGTTGCTTCTCGCAGCAATGTTTTGGGAATTGATTCGAATGCTAAGTGCTTTGCGGTTTCTGTTGTAAGTCCTGAAGGCAGAATTCTTAAGCAGCTTTTCTTCGGCAAAAACATTTGGGTCAGACGTAAAGCAGTCATGGCCCGTAGAGCCAAGCTCCAGTCCCTTAATGCAATAAAGGCGTTGCATAGGCTGAAGCGGAAGGAAAAGAACTTTGTAAAGACTAATCTCGGACAAGTCGTGAAACAAATTATTGCCTTGGCTCTGAAATACGATTGCGAAATTGCTGTTGAAGACTTGAAGAAATTCAAGCCGTTGGGGAAGAACTTCAATCGAGAAGCAATGCGAATCCCCTTCGCCTTGTTTAAGACCATTCTCGAAGCGCGTTGCTTCGACAATAATATTCCATTGAACATTGTAGACAGTTGGCATACCAGCAAATGGTGTTCTCACTGCGGTGCTGTTGAGAACGGACATTCGTCCAACTACTCTTTGTTCAAATGCAAAAACTGCGGACAAACAGTTAACAGCGACAGGAAAGCGAGCTTGGCTATCGCTATAAAATGCCTGTTGGAGCGGAAGAATGTCCTCAACCAACAAGTCTTCCAGTTTTCCGGCAGGAGAGTCCCTGTAAACGGACTTTTGTTTTCCAATGAAAGTGTTATAATGAGTTCTGTGAACCATTCACTTCACTTAAGGAAAGCCCCTTGCGAAAGCAAGAGGTAGTTTACTTCTCGCTCTCCGAATAAATGGCTTTGAAGGGGCACTCCTTGACGCAAATGAGGCAGCCCTTGCAGTAGTCGTAGTCCACCTTGGCTCCTTCGGCCGTCACTTCAATAGCATAGTCCGGGCAATAGGTTTCGCAAATGCCGCACTTCGTGCACTTCGACAAGTCCACTATCGGCCTGAAGGACCTCCACGAACCCGTCTTGTTGCGCGTTCCCGGTTTTACCACTAAATCCATCTAATCAAGTAGTTAACCAAAACGAACTTTTTAAACATTGGCGCATAAAACAATTCACTCGGTGCCTCGTTATGGAAATCACGGCAGTGCAGGTAAGGATTCCCGGCGAAGCCAACGCGATAATCGGCGGGTGCAACTTCATTAAAACCGCGCAGGACTTGTACGAAACCCTTGCCGAATCCTCGCCGTCGATTAAATTCGGGCTGGCGTTCTGCGAAGCAAGCGGAAAAAGGCTCGTCCGAAGCGAGGGAAACGACGACGGCCTCCGCCAGGCGGCCGAGCAGACGGCGAAAGAAATAGGGGCCGGCCACTGTTTCGTGATTTTTTTGAAAAACGCTTTTCCAGTAAGCGTTTTGAACAGAATCAAGGCAGTAAGCGAGGTCACGACCGTGTACGCCGCGACGGCCAACCCCCTGCAGGTGCTCGTCGCCGAAACCCCCCAAGGCCGGGGAATAGTCGGCGTAATCGACGGAGAAACCCCGCTGGGAATGGAAGGCGAGGCCGACAAGCGCGAGAGGCGCGAGCTCATGAAAAAATTCGGTTACAAGACCTGATGCTCAATGAACGAATCGGAGACAAGACTGCTGAAGGCGCTCGCGCAAGCAAAACAATTCGTGCCGGCAGCGGAGCTGGCGCACGCGGCAAAAATAGATTACGGCGCGCTCATGAGCCTCGCAGCAGGCCTCGAGTCACAGCGCTTGGTCGAGGCAAGGAAAAGCGAGGCCGCGGTCGTCGAACTAACGGCAGAGGGAAAAGAGTATGCCGCGAAAGGCACGCCTGAAAAAAGGCTTGCCGAAGCCCTGCGCAAACTCGGCGCCGCGCCGTTGGAAAAAGCCTTTGAAGCAGCGAGGTTGTCCGCCGCCGAGCGTCCGATTGCGCTGAAGTGGGCCAAGCAACGCAACTGGATTGCCGTAAAAGAAGGAAAGGCCGAGGCACTCAAGCGCGAGCCGAGCGCCGCCGACGAAGTGCTGGCCGAACTCGCCGAGCACGGCAGCCGCGACGCAACCGCGTTCTCCAAGCAGGCGCTGGACGAACTGCTTTCCCGAAGGCTCGCGCAAGCAAAGGCCGAAAAGGCAATCGACTTCAGGATAACGCCCGCCGGCGCGAAGGCGCTCGCCGCCCTGCCTGCTGCCGGCAAGGAAGTCACGCAGCTCACGCCGGAAATGCTTAAGACGGGCTCTTGGCGGAAAGCCGAGTTCAAGCCCTACGACGTTTCGACGGTAACCGCGCCGCTTTCCATTGGAGTGCGCCAGCACTACAAGCGGTTCCTTAACCAAATCAGGCAACAGCTGGTTGGCCTCGGCTTCAAGGAAGTCCACGGCCCCCTTGTTGAAACGGAGTTCTGGAACATGGACGCGCTGTTCATGCCCCAAGAACACCCGGCGCGCGAAATTCACGACGTCTTCCACTTGGCCGAGCCCTCGCGGGGCGTAGTTCAAGACAAGGCGCTCCTGGCGAGGGTCCGCAAGGCGCACGAGGAAGGAATCGCTGGAAGCATCGGCTGGCAGTACGAATGGAATCCCGACGCCGCCCACCGCCTCGTGTGCAGGTCGCACACCACGCCCGTCAGCGCGCGCAACCTGGCTAAGAAACTCAAGCCACCTGCGCGGTTGTTCTGCATAGGCAAGGTCTTCAGGCCCGACGAAATCGACTGGAAGCACTTCATTGAATTCAACCAATGCGAGGGAATAGTCGCCGACGAGGGAATGACTTTCCGGGAGCTGCTGGGCTACCTCAAAATGTTTGCAATAGAAATATTCGGCGCGGACGAAGCACGGTTTTACCCGACTTACTTCCCGTTCACCGAGCCCAGCGTGGAAATGCACGTGCGCCTGGGCGAAAAAGGCTGGACCGAAGTAGCGGGGGCGGGGCTGTTCAGGCCCGAAATGCTCGAGGCACTCGGAGTCGAAGTTCCAGTGCTCGCGTGGGGCCTGGGAATAGACCGGCTTGCCATGATAAAACTTGGCTTGACCGACATCCGCGACTTGCACTCGCAGGACGTCGAGTTCCTGAAAAAACGCGTTACGGTGCCGTAAATGGTTTCACTCACCCTCCGCAAGAAATTGTTCCAGCGCCTGTACGGCAAGAAGCTGTCGGACGAAAAGCTGGGCGAACTCCTTCCCCTCGTCAAATGCAGTTTCGACGGCGCGACCGAAGACGAGCTAAGCGTCGAAGTAACGGGCGACAGGCCCGACTTGCTGAGTTCCGAGGGAGTCGCAAGGGCGCTCAAGGGCTTTACCGGCGTTGAAAAAGGGCGCCCTGAACTGCGGCTTTCGCCGAGCGAGCTCGAGTTCACCGTCGACAAGAGCGTCGCTTCAGTGCGGCCGTACGTGGTTTCGGCGCTGGTCGAAGGAGTGAGCTTCGACGATGACGACATCGCGGAACTCATGCAGTTGCAGGAAAAACTTCACTTGACGCTGGGAAGAAGGCGCAAGAAAGTCGCCATTGGCGTGCACGACCCGGCGCAACTCAAGCCGCCGTTCGTCTACAAGGCAGTGCGGCCGACGTCGGTTTCGTTCGTGCCCCTGGGCCTCGAGACGAAAATGAATTTGCAAGAAATTCTGACGAAACACGAGAAAGGAATCGAATACGCCTTTACGCTCGCCGACGCGTCCGCCTACCCAATAATAATGGATTCCGCGGACCAAGTGCTGTCCTTCCCCCCCGTGATAAACGGCGTGCTCACGCAAGTCACCGAACAGACAACCGACCTGTTGCTCGACCTCACTGGAACCGACTTCGAAGCATGCAACACCGCCCTCAACATTTTGTGCCACAACTTCGCGGACCGCGGGTCGAAAATAAAGAGCGTTGCAATCCACTATGCCGACGGAAAGAAGGTTACGCCGGAAACCAAGCCGGCGGTAATGCACGTGAGCGCCGCCGAGGCGGGCAAGGCCCTTGGAATAAAACTGAGTCCAAAGGAAGCCGCGGAGCGCCTGCAGAAACAACGGCTCGGCGCCCTGGTTGAAGGCGATTACGTCGCGTGCGAGATTCCGCGCTACCGCGCCGACTTCCTGCATCCGGCCGACCTGATTGAAGAAATCGCGTTGGGCCACGGCTACAACCTGTTCGAGCCGAAACGCCCCAGCGTCTTCACCAAAGGAGAGACGAGCGAACTCACCGCCAAGGCCGACTACGCCGTCGAATTGCTGGTGGGCGCAGGATTCGTCGAAGCAAGCACGTACGTCTTAACGAACCAACCAAAGGCCGCGAAGGCGCGCGAGCAAGCCGATCTCGTGCGCATTAAAAATCCTGTTAGCGCGGACTACGACTGCCTGCGCTCGACCCTGCTGCCAAACCTGCTTGAAACGCTTTCAAAAAACACCCACGCCCCCTATCCCCAGAAATTATTCGAAGTAGGGGAAGTCGTCAAACGCAGTGACAAAGCGGACGTCAAAACCTCCACGGAAATCCACTTGTGCGCAGTTTCCGCGCACGCCAACGCCAGCCTCTCGGAAATCGCTTCGCTGGCTTCGGAAGTGCTGCGCAGGCTCGGAACGCCGGCGGAATTCAAGGAGCTCGGCTCCCCGCGCTACATTAAAAGCAGGGCCGCGCACTTGGATTCCGGCGCAACGCACTTGGGCGAGGCAGGGGAAGTACACCCCGCCGTCCTGTCCAACTTCGGCGTAATGGTTCCGGTCGCTGCATTCGAGGCGAGAATCGCGCGAGTCGAGTACTGACAAAATCGTTAAAAGCAGCCCGTCCCTAACTGAGCTTAAGGTGGTTTCAATTGATTGAATGGATTCTACTAGCGATAATCATAGTCCTAGTCTTGGCGTTCATACTGATTTACAACGGCTTGATTACGCTGAAAACGCGCGTCGACAACGCGTGGAGCCAGATCGACGTCCAGCTAAAGAGACGCGCGGACTTGATTCCTAATTTGGTTGAGACAGTCAAAGGCTACGCAAAGCACGAAAAAAGCGTTTTCGAAAACGTCACAAAAGCACGCTCCGCCCTCCTGAGCGCAAAGACCGTTGCCGAGAAAGGCGCTGCGGCAAACCAGTTGACCGCCACGCTCAAGACGCTATTTGCAGTCGCCGAGAACTATCCCGCACTGAGGGCCAGCGAGAACTTCAAGCACCTGCAGGAAGAATTGAGCGGAACCGAGTCGAAAATCGCTTACGCGCGCCAGTTCTACAACGACAGCACGATGGAATTCAACCAGTCCATTCAACAGATTCCGACCAACATAGTCGCCGGAATTCTTGCTTACAAGCAGCGCGATTACTTCCAGACGGCCGAAGCCGAGAAGAAGCCGGTTAAAGTAAGCTTTGAGTAACGCGCAGGGAGGGCCTTGCCTTGACCGAGTTGTACAACCAAATCAGTTCCAACAAGTGGAAGTCATACGCGATAGTGCTGCTGTTCTTCCTTGTGATAGCGGCGGTCGTTTGGTTCGCCAGCTACTTTTTCGCCGGCTTCGGAGGCTTTTCAATAGGAATAGCCGGCTTTCTGGCGATATTGCTTGCGTTAGGCGGCTACTACTGGGGAGACAAAGTGGTCCTGGCGATGAGCCGCGCCAAGCCGGCCGACGAAAACGAGCACCGCTTCCTGCTCAACACTGTCGAAGGCCTTGCCATCGCAGCGGGGCTGCCCAAGCCAAAGGCGTACGTCATCGAAGACGAGGCAATAAACGCCTTTGCAACCGGAAGAAACCCCAAAAACTCGTCCGTAGCAGTGACGACGGGCGCGCTGAAGAAGCTCAACCGAGTAGAACTCGAGGGCGTAATAGCACACGAGATGAGCCACGTAAAAAACTACGACATTAGACTCGCAACGCTGGCGGTGGTAATGGTCGGGTTCGTGGCAATCCTGAGCGACATACTGTTCCGCGGAATGCTGTGGGGCCACGGCGGGCGGAACGAAAACCGCGGCAGCGGAGCAATAGTAGTTGTTGGAATACTGTTCGCTGTTCTCGCGCCAATCGCGGTAAAGCTCTTGCAACTCGCCTTGTCGAGAAAACGGGAGTACTTGGCGGACGCAACCGGCGCGCTCCTCACACGCCACCCGAAAGGACTTGCCGACGCGCTTGAGAAAATAGGGGGCGACACCCGCCAGCTAAACACCGCCTCGGAAGTGACTGCAACGCTTTATATCGCAAACCCCTTCAAGCACGTTTCCGCCGCAAGGCTGTTGAGCACGCACCCGCCGCTCGAAGACAGGATAGCGCGTTTGCGAAAAATGTAGGCTAACGCTTCAAGCGCGCTGCGTAAATGGGGAAAACAAAAGTCATTTCATAGCCGGACGGCGTAACGCGGACATTCCTCATTCTTCCAGCGCGCGTTATCAGTCTGCGCACTTCCTCGACTTCTCTCTTGTTCAAAGCATAACGCGAAACGTGGTCTTTCTCAGACAACCGCAGCACCGGCGCCTCGCCGACTTTCTCAGGCGCAGAAAATCCCGCCCGTAGGTAAATACCGGCAACGTCTCCTTTCCACTGAAAGTGACGGCGGCCGATTTTTTGCGTCGAACGATAAACTCGGTCGGCAACGTCACGTTCTTTCTTCGTTGAAAGCGAACAGCACTGGTTGACGAAAAAACCGCTTGGTTTCAAGTGCAAAGCTTAGCGCCTTTACCTGCTCGTTCGCCGAAGGAAAATAATCAAGAGAACTGCGCATTATTATTAAATCAAATTTTCGGCCTAGCCTCAGATTCAAAAGATCTGCGGCTATTTTCTCAGTGGTCCTATTCTTATTCTCGCGCAATTGTTTCGCGGAAGCGTCAACCAATGTAAGTCGCGGCGCAAACCCCTTGCGCCGCAAATACTCCGACAAGTACCCGCCTAACAAACCCGTGCCAGAGCAAACGTAAAGAACGGTCGGCTCGGAAGGCAGTTTTGCGGCAATAGAACTACAAGCGCCTACGAAAGAGTCAAGCACGCGGCGGTCAGAAAAATATTTGCTGTAAACTCGCCCCCACGCCTTGCCAAGAACGCGCCTGTCGCGCGCCAAATTCACTCTCGTAGCCTGAGAAAGCCGCATTTCCTGTTCACTAAACGCCGGTCGGCGCATCGACGAAAACCGTTTTAATTCCAAACCCTTTTTGCAGCAAGCCAGCCGCCGCTTTTACGCCGAGCGTTTCAGTCGCGTAGTGCCCAGCGGCGATTACAGACAATCCTTCGTCGCGGGCTACCACTGCCTCGTGCTGCTTGATTTCGCCGGTTATCAGCAAGTCCAAGCCCAGTTCAACCGCTTCCTGCGCGGCGTAGCCGCCTCCGCCTGAGACGACGCCGATTTTCTTTGCACGCTGCCTCCCGTAAGCGAGAATCTTTGGCGAAGCGCAGAGGTTCGACGACAGCCTTCGTGCTATAGCGGCAATGTTTTCCTCGCGAGCGAGTTCGCCCCAGTAGCCAAGCTTGACCCCGTCATAACTGCCCCAAAGCTTGTTGTTGTGCAGGCCAAGCAGGCGGCAAAGGACGGCGTTGTTGCCGTACTTCGCGTGCAAGTCAAGCGGCAAGTGCGCGGCGTATACGCTTAAGTCGTTTTCGAACAAGACGCCGAGCGCTTTCTTGAGCCCGCCCTTGAACGGTTGTATCGGGCGGTGAGACCAGAGCAAGCCGTGGTGAACCAAAACCATTTGCGCGCCGGCATCGGCTGCTTTGCGGAAGGAAGCGGCGCACGCGTCGACTGCGCAAGCGACTTTTTTCACTTCGGGAGCGCCTTCGAACTGCAATCCGTTCAGCGAGTGGTCCTGAATTTTTTTAACGCGAAGCGCGTCATCCAAGAAAGAAACTATTTTCTTGAGTTCAGCCATTTTCGAACACCGCGAGTTATTTGGGAAAGGCTTTAATTAAGCGTCGCGGTGAGTTTCGTTATGGCATTCAAAAAATCGAGTTATTTCGACGTCGTCTTCAACCCCGTCGAAACTATGCGGCGCGAGAAAAAACACGCCGACTTCGGTGCTGGAATCGTGCGGCTCGCCGCCTTCGGCGCGGTAGTAGGCGCAGTGCTCGGGCTGTTCGCCGCAGCGGGCGTGGCTTTGCTCGGCGCCGTTGCCGCAACTTTGTTTCCACTCGCTTTCCTGCTCGTCGGAGTGGGCGTGGTAGCGGCGTTGTTTCTGGTAGTCGCGCTGGCAGTTGGACTTGCCGTGGCGGTGCTGGTTGCAAACACTTTAAGAACCGCGGTCTTGTTCGTCGCGGCAAAGCTGTTGGGCGGAAGCGGAAGGTTCTCCCAACACTTCTATTTCAACGCCTTGATTTTAACGACTTACCCGATAATCGCGGTAATAGCGTTCGCGGTTTCGCTCGTCCTGCTTTTCATTCCTGTCCTCGGCCCCGCGATTTTCGCGGTTTCCTTCGCGTGCATTATCCTCTACTGCGTTTACCTGCACGCCTTGGCGGTGAAGGAAACGCATGCGCTGGGATGGGGAAAGTCGGTTCTGGCGGTGCTGTTCGTTCCACTGGTGGTACTGGTTTTCCTGACGCTAGCCGGAATCGCTGCGCTGGCGGGCTAGCGGCTCACTTGCTCGAAGCACGCCCTGGCGGCGTCCGCGTTTTTCTTGGCGACTTCAGGCGGAAACTTTGAGTAAAACGCATTCTCGAGGTTCTCGAGCGAAACTATTCCGGTTACTTTGGCGAAGGCGCCCAAGAGGGCGGTGTTGACCAGCGGCTTGCCGATGATTTTCTCGGCGATTCCGTACGCGTCGACGACGAAGACCTTGCCTCGCACGAATTTCTGGAAGCCGGACGCCGGCTTTTTGGTCGCGACGATTACCGCGCCGGCGACGCTCAGCTGTTCGCAAACGTTTTTCTCGGAGTAAAGAGAGTCGTCGGCAGACCCGCCTGCTGCCTTGAGTCCCTAGCAGACGTCGATCACCGAGAAAAGGGAGTCGTCCAACACAATCAGGTAGTCGGGTTCGTAGACTTGCTGGTGCAAGCGAATGGGCTTGTCGTCGATCCGGCAGTAGGATTCTACTGGCGAGCCGCTGCGCTCGACTCCGAAAGACGGAAAGGCTTGCGCGTGTTTTCCGCCGAGGAAAGCGGCCTGCGCCAACAGCTCGGCGGTAGTCACGGCACCCTGCCCGCCTCTTCCGTGAACGCGTATTTCAATCACTGCAATCCCTCATATTATGTCTAGAATTATTTTCTCCACTTCAACTACCTCGAAGTGCTTGGCCTGCTGCAGCGCGAAGTCGAGCTTTTCCTTCGTCGAGGAACACACTTCGTACAAGTCAGTGCCCTCCGTAATCTGCTGCCCGACCGCGACTTTCAACACCATTCCGGCGCCCTTGTCGGCAGGCGCACCTGCCGCGCGGCAGATGCGCGAAATTGCTTTGTTGTCGATGTGCCTCACGCGGCCCTCTGCAGTCGCCTTCACGGTAGCCAAGTGCTTTCCTGGCTTGATGTCCTCAGAACGAATTTTGGGGTCGCCGCCCTGCGCGGCAATTATTTCCCTGAACTTCGCGAGCGCCTTTCCCGAAGAAATTTGGTAGCGCGCAATGCGGTAGCCCTCTTCCTTGCTTATTCCCCGCACCATGTGCAGCAGCACTCCCGACATTAGGCAAGCCTTTTCAACCAGAAGGCCTCCGCTCAAGCCCTCGAGCGCGCGCAGCACCTCCCGCGCTTCAAGCGCGGGGCCGATGAAGCCCATCATCGGCTCGGCGCCGTCGCTTACTATGCAGTCCACCTGCATGCCCAAGTGCGAGCCCATTGTCTGGAACTTGCGGGCCAGCTCGCGCGCGCGGTCGACGTTCTCGACCTTCGCGCCCTTGCCGCACGGAATGTCAAGCAACACCGTCTGGGCCCCCTCGGCTTTTTTCTTTGCGAGAATGCTTGAAAGCAGGAGCTCCTCGGGGTCGAGGCGCAGCGGGTGGCGTATTTTTATTAGCTTGTCGTCTGCGACGGCCATGTTGACCGCGCCGCCCCACACGAGGCAGCCGCCCGTCTTCGCGACGACTTCCTTTATTTGGTCCATTGAGAGCGAGACGGGACAAATCACTTCGAGCGTGTCGGCGGTTCCAGATGCGCTGCTTATCGCGCGCGTGCAAGTCTTGGGAATCCTTATTCCGAGCGAAGCCATTATCGGAACGATGAGCATGCTCACGCGGTCCCCCGCAACTCCGCCCACGCTGTGCTCACTGGCAGTCGGTCCGTCTTTGAACTCGAGGTAGTCGCCAGTTTCGTAAATCGCGTTGGTAAGGTATGCCACTTCCTCCGTGTTCATTCCCCGCGTGTAAACGCCGGCAATGAACGCAGCAAGCTCGGCCGCGGAAAGCTCTTCCTTCATCAAGTCAGTTATTATCGCCTTGACCTCCGAGTCGGCGAGCACGCCTCCGTCGAGCTTCTTGCGCACGAAGTCAAGGCTCGGCGGCCGTTTTGCAGTTTCCACGGAAATTATGTCGTCTTCCTTCGCGCCTATTTTCGCGGCGGTGTCGGCGAACAAGACTACTTCGCCGCGCTTGCCCTTGCGGGCCAAGTCCACTAACGCGACTGCCTCGCTTTTGCCCAACTTTATTTTGACGCGGTCGCCGACGCCCACGTCGAGCGCCTTTGCGTCGTCGTCGTCGAGGACCACGACGTTCAAGCCGGCTTCGACGTCCGTAACGTGCGCCTTGAAATCCATTCAACCAACTCAAATCAATTGTTTTTCCGACAAGCCCAATTCTTTCCAAACGGCCATGACGAGGCTCTGGGGCGGGAGGACGCCGAGTTCCGTCACGAAAGCGTTCACGTACCTGGCTTCGGTCAAGTCGAACGCGGGATTAAAGACTTTCAGCGGCCTCAAAAACTTTTTAAGCCGCAAGTCCGCCGGAACAGCGACTTCCGCGGCGTTCCTTTCCTCTATCGGCTCTTCCGCGCCCCACAACGTGAGGGGGTCGAACTTATGCGTTCCGGTGCACGAGTAAACGTGTTTTTCGTGCTCGAACGCGGCCAAAGCGATTTGCGACGTGCCTATCTTGTTTACCAAGTCGCCTTCGGAAGTAATGGCATCGGCGCCGACCATTACGACGTCCGAGTCGCGCATGAAGCGCGTCAACACCAGCCGCGCGGCCGAGTCGACGATCAAAGTGGTTGGA
>JBFMEM010000025.1:0-11019 GCA_040753335.1 Microcaldota archaeon | reverse complement strand
CTTTGCCTAATACACCGCGCCTACGAGCTCCTGCCAAAAACGCGACTGCGTCTCCACCAAGGCGGAGTGGAAGGCCGTCATTTCCTCGACTCTCTTCTGCGCAAGCGCCGCCTCTTCCCCGACCAGTTTTAGCGTAGCCGCTTGTTCTTCGCGGCTTGCGAGGAGCTTTTGTTTCTCTTCAAACAGCTTCTGCATTCCCTCCGCCTCGGCCGAAGCGCGGGATGACGCCGACGCGGCTTCCACCGCCTGTTTTCTCTTCGAAGCAAGTTCCGCCGCCGAAAACGCCAGCGACTTCAAACAAGCTTCGACCGCGGCGACTTTCTTTTCCGCCTCTGCCGCGGCGTCTTCTTCTGCAAACATTTCCTCGGCGGCCGTGAGTTCCACTACTTTCTTTTCCAGTTCCTCCAAAACGCCGGCGCCCGCGGCCTGGGAAAGCGCTTTCGCCTTGCCTTCCGCTTGCGTGAGGCGCGCCTCGGCTTCCGACGCTTTCGCGGCCAGTTGTTCCCTCCGCTCCGCTTTCTCCAGAAGCAACCGCGCTTCGTCGACGGAGGTTTCCGCCGACTTCAATCCGGATTCGGCCTCCGAGAGTTTGTCCGACAACTCGCGCGCCTGCGACTCCGCCGAAGCAATCGATTTCCTGACGCCCCCGCGTTTTTCCTCCGCCGTTTCGGCCAGAGACAGCCTCTGCTTTAACGCAAGCGCTTGCGAAACGTCGGACTCCAACTGCTTCTCCCTCTCTTCCGCTTCGGCGAGCCGCTTTCGGGCCCCGTCGAATTCCGCGCGCGTTTTGTCCAGCGCAGCAGTTTTTTCATGCGACAAGCGCGCTTTTTTCTCGGCTGGCAGCGGCGAGTCGCAAACCGGGCACGACGCCGACTCTGTTGAAAGCGACTGCAGCGCCGACTCGAACTGCTCCGACGACGCGTTGAGTGAAGCAACTAGCTCGCGCAAGTGGTTGGAGTCGGAACGCGCGGTTGCAAGCAAGTTTTCAGCGTCTGAAAGCAACGTTAGTTTCTGTCTCAAGCCACTTGTTTCCGAAGCCTGTGCCAAAAGGTCGGCCTCTTGCCTGCGCAGTGAATCAAGTTGGGCAGCAGCCCGCGCCGCCGCGGAATCCGCTTCGGAAAGTGTTTTCCTTGCTTCGTCGCGTTTTTTCAACAGCTTGTCCAAGAGTTCCTGCTGCGTCCGCTTGGAAACGATGACGTCCTGCAGGGCGGCCGAGTCTCTTTTCGCCGACTCTGCTTGCTCGCGCAGCGCCTTGACTTGTCCCTCGACCTGCCTTAGTTCCTGCAGCGCCTTCTTGAATTCGGAAACGCGTTTTTCTACCACTGTTTTCTCGGCGAGCTCGGCCCGCGTTATCTTGCGTGAAAGCGCCGCGGCTCTCTTGTCACGGGACGCAGAATGCTGTTTGGCCAGAGCCTCGGCACGGGCTTTTTCGCGTTCGAAATCGTTGTATTTGCGTTCTTTTTCCTCGGTTTGCGACAGTTCACCGGCTGCTTCAGCGGCTTTTTTTTCGAGTTCACGGAGGGAAGCCGCCGCGCCGTTTTTCTTGGCTTCCAGGCCGGCGAGTTCGCTCCGCAACACGGTTATTTCGGAAGCGATTTTCTGCGCGTCCTGCTGCCTCAGGCGCGAGTCGAGTTCGACCTTGCGGGCCTTCAGCCGGTTGGTCACCGTCGCGGCGGTCGAGCGGGCGTCCTCGAACTTGTCAATTCCAAGCAGTTCGTCGACCTGCTTTTTCCTCTCTCCCTTTCCTAAGGCGATAAAGTAGTCAATGCGGTTTTGCTCGGAGTAAATGCTGCGCGTGAACAGCTCGTAGTCGACTCTCAGAAGCCGTTCGACTGCCTCGGTCACGCGCTGGCTCTGAGGCCCTTCGAGAAGAGAACCCGTCTTGTCGCGCAGAAAGGCGTCGCTCGCGCCGCCGCTTATCGACCGGCTTACTACGAATGCCTTGTCGCCGACCGCGAATTCCATCGCCACCTCGGCCTTCGAGAACTTGGCGGGCCGCTGCATCACGACGTCCTCCAAGCGGACCTTGCGGCTCTTGAGCGCGGGAAACGTTCCGTACAAAGCGAAGCAAACGGCGTCCATAATGCTGGTCTTGCCCGAGCCCATCGCGCCGATGATCAAATTAGTTCCCTTGCCGAAGCTGAGCTCGCTGGACTCGTGGCTCTTCCAGTGCCTGAGCTTTAGGGAAAGAATCATTGCTAGGCTTTAGCGCGGCAACGTTAAATTGAGTTGCGGCCAAGCCAAGCTACGCCCAGTATCCGGCTGGCGGGTTGAACAAGGGAAGGCGGTCTAGAAGCTCTCGCGGTGAACCATGTAAACGCCCATCGCGACCAAGAGGAAAAACACTCCCGCGAGCAACAGGAAGTCGACTCCGCCGAATACGAAGCGGCCGACTACCGAAGGCAGGAGGCCCAGCGCGACAAGCACTGTTCCGCCGAACCAAAAAAGCGCGAAAGCAGCCTTGTAGGTGTCCATTCCAAGCATTTTGCTTGCATGCATGACCCACTCAAAGAACGCGGAATATAAAAGCCTTGCAGTTTCAATCGAAGCGCAGGCCGCGGCGGCCGGCTGAAAACCCGAAGCGCCTCCGCGCGTATTCGTTGCTCCTGCGCAAGTACTTGCTGAACGCCACTCTCTTGCCGGCAGCAGTTTCGCCGAGGCCCATTGACTTCAGCTGGCTTGCGCGGGCCCTCGTCGCGGACCCCTGCAGTTCCATTACCTTGTACGCCCGGACCTTCGGGTGAAAGGCAGCCAATTCCTTGAGTGCCAGCAAGTGGGCGGCAGTGCCTACTCCCAAGCCCCTTGTTTCGCCGAGTTTCTCACGGGGAAAAAACCAGGCCCACTCAACTGACTTGGCTCGGTGGTTGACGTCAAGCATGGCGTGGCCAATGTTAACGCCGTGAAGGTGAAACGTGAAAAAATGGTGCGTGACCGCTTTTTCGCGCACGGCCTGCTCCGGCTCGATGCTGCGGCCGCGCACGAAGGGGCCCCAGCGGTGGCTCACTGAAATCGCGGACTGCAGACGACGCAGTTCAGGAATTGTTTTTTCTGCAAGGACTTTTCCGGCCATGGCGTTGTTACGGCAACAACAATGTGACGTTCTCCCGCGACTGAAGTCGTGGGCGTTCCTGCTTCAACAGCCCGCTACTGCGGTACTTCGACAGGCTCTTTCCGCTCGTCCAACGGTGCATTTTCAACAAAAAATACTTTGCCCTCCTTTTTAAAGCAAGAACCAAGTGGCTTGCCGGTGGGTCGCCCGCGGCCGATTCACCCGCTGGCTGAAGCCAAACGGATTTCTCGACCCCCCAACTGCTTTAAAGCCAGCGAACGCGAAAGCAGTTGTGCCAAAGTTCCTGGCCGACGCCATGCTGCGGCGGCTGTGCAGGTGGCTGCGCATCCTCGGCTATTCCTGCGACTACGCCTCGCCCGAAAAGTCGGACGACGAAGTGATTCGCTGGGCAAGCGGCGACAAACTCGTTTTGCTGACGCGCGACGAGGAACTCGCGCAGAAAGCGAGAGACTACTGCAAGACGCTGTTGCTGCGCTCCAACTACTTCCAACAGCAGGCAAAAGAAGTCTTCCGCTCCCTGCGCCTCGCGCCTTCCAAGTTTCCTTCGCGAACAATCTGCCCAGAGTGCAACGGCCTCCTGCGCAAAACAAGCAAGGCGGAAGTGGAAGGGAAAGTCTGGCCCTACGTTTTCAAACGCCGCCGCGACTTCTGGGAATGCACGGGGTGCGGAAAAATCTATTGGAAGGGCTCGCACTGGAGGGGAATAAAAAAGACGGTTGAAAGGATTCGGAGAAAGAAAAACGGGCGCTAGCTGATTAGCCCGACTTCGTCTACCTGCACTTCGCTGACGCCAGCGAGGGCTCTGACTTTTTCCTCGAAGTCGGTTCCCTCCCTGTCGTCGCAAACGAACGAGGCCTTGATTATTTTGGCGCCGAAAACGAATTCCTCTATCTTCGCCGAGTTGCAGCCTTTTATCGCGTAAACGTCGTCCAACAGTTTTTTCAAGTCCGTTCCCTCTTCGGGATAGACTTTCATTACAGTCATTACCTTGCCCATTTGCATCATGGCCCCTTGAAGCCGCACTTCGGGCAGACGTACGGGTTTTCGTTCTCCCGACACACCGAGCAGCGAATTATTTTGGCGTCGCAGTCCTGGCCGGGGCACTTGAACTTGACATATTTCTGGACTTCGCGTCCGCACGTTCCGCAAGCAACCATTTTCCAACACTCTCCGGTAACTGTCTGAAAACAAAGCGTCTTCGAGAAACAGCGAGAGAATAAATGCAGGAAGTCGTTTTTATACGTTGCTGGCCAAAACATTTCTAAAGGGGCCATAGTTCAGCCTGGATAGAATGGGAGCTTGCGGAAAGCCGCAGTCTCATGACTGGTGATTGCAGACAGCTCTTGACCGGGGTTCGAATCAAGCAAAAAGAGGTAGCTTTTCGCTTGCGCGAAAATCCCCGTGGCCCCGCTTTTTCAACACCTTTAAAAACGAGGGTGCGGTCGTAAGCTTATGCTGTCTGAGCTGGCCGCGTTTCTTTTTTCAATCGCCTTACTCGCCGGGGTCTACTGGTTCTTCCGCGCCTTCAAAGACAGTTCGCTCGCCAAAGCACTCGTAATAATCGACCTCGGCCTGCTGGCGTTCGCCACGCACAACGGCTTCGAGTTGTTCAACGCTCTGAACCAATCCTGCGGGGGAGAGTACTCGCTTTACTCCGACGCCGCGCAAATAATGGCGTACGTGCTTCTGCTCGCCGGTTTCGGCATGGCATGGAAGGGCTTCAAGTCATTCAACTGGCTGAAGGAACTCGGCAGGCAGTAGTTCTCCCAAAAGCGTTTTTAAACTGCCTTTGTTTGTGCATAGCAGGTGATTTGAACATATGGCGGTAAAGAAAACGGCAAGCGAAAGCAACCTCTTGGGGGCAATTGCCTACCTGCTCGGAATAATTACGGGACTAATCCTCTACCTGCTCAAGCCGGAAGACAAGTACGTCAAGTACCACGCAATGCAATCCATTCTCTTCAGCATCGCGGTGATAATAGTGTGGGTAGTGTGGGGAGTCATCGCGGCGGCGTTCACCATCGGAACCCTCGGGTTCGGGGTGCTCGTAGTCGCGCCAATAAGCATCATAATCTGGCTCGTGTTTCTGCTCGCGTGGCTTTACTCCATGTGGGAAGCCTTCAACGGCAGGAAACACAAGCTGCCCGTCATAGGCGAATACGCGGAACAATACGTTTAGAAACCGCGGGCGGTCCACGACCACCTTCAACTTCTTTTTTTCCCTTCTTTTCAAATAACCATTACTGCGGCGCCGCTGACCAAGGCAGCAGCCAACGCAAGCAAGAGCCAGAACTCCAACTTCTTTACGGGTACGCGCGGTTTATCACTCTTGGGAAGGGAATGGTGTCGCGGATGTGCTCGAGTTTGCACAGCCACCGCACGAGCCGCTCGACGCCCATTCCGAATCCGCTGTGCGGAACCGAGCCGAACCTCCTCAAGTCCAAGTACCACTCGAAGGCCCTGGGATCCTGGCCGCCGGCCCGCAGGCGCGTCAAGAGCGTTTCGTTGTTGTCCTCACGCTGCGACGCGCCAATGATTTCGCCGAATCCCTCTGGCGCGAGCAAGTCGTTGTTCAAAACCAGTCTCTCGTCATCCGGGTCTTCCTTCATGTAAAACGCCTTGATGTGCTTCGGAAAGTGCGTTATGAACAAGGGCTTTTTCAACTCGGCGGTCAACGCCTTCTCCTCGTCCGCGCCGAAGTCGTCTCCCCACTCGACCGGCATTCCCTTCTTGCGCAGCGCTTCGATTGCTTCATCGTAGCGCATGCGGTGGAAAGGCGGCTTTACTGCCTCGAGGTCCTTTGGTTCGCGGCCCAGGAACTTGAGTTCCTTCGCCCTTTCTTTGGCGACCTTGCGGCAGATGAACGAAACCATTTCCTCCTCGAACCCAATGAGTTGCTCGTGGTTCATGTGCGCTTCCTCGCCCTCGACGTGCCAGTACTCCGCCAAGTGCCGCAGCGTGCGGCTTTTTTCGGCGCGGAAGGAAGGCGTGATTGCATAGACCTTCTCGAGGCTGAAAATAATGGCCTCCAGGTAAAGCTGCGCGCTCTGGCTCAAAAACGCTTTTTTGCCGAAGTAATCGAATGAAAACAAGGTCGAGCCGCCTTCGCAGGCGCCGCCCACGATAATCGGCGGCGTGGTCTCCCAGTATCCTTTTTTCTTGAAGAAATCGCGGCAGGCCTCGAGGACGCTGGCCTTGACCTTCATTACGGCGGTCAGCTCGCGCGAGCGCAGGGCCAGGTGCCGGATGTCCAAAAGCCATTCCTCGGAATTGTCTTTCGCAATCGGGAAAACTTCCGCGGCGTGGATTGCCGTAAAATCGGTTGCCTGGAGCTCGAAGCCGCCGGGCGCGCGCTTGTCTTCCGCAACCACTCCTTTTGCCGTCGCCGACGACTCGATGCGCACGCAGGCGCTGGCTTCCTTCCAGGCTTTTTCGGAAACGCGGTCTTTCTTTACCGCCACCTGGATGATTCCAGTCGAGTCGCGGAGCACGAGGAAAAGCATGCCGCCGCCGGTCCTGGCGCGGTAGACCCACCCCCGTACTGCCAGCTCCCGGCCCACTGCCTTCTTGTCAAGCACTTCCTCAATAGGAGAATATCCGTCCGTCACGTGAAGTCAACTCACTGCGCCTTCTTTGGAACCGTTAGCTCCAGTACGCCGTTCTTGAAAACCGCTTTGGCGCCGCTTGGGTCGACGGGCGCCGGAAAGTCCACGTACCGGACCACCGGAGGGACGTAGTTCTGGCGCACGAACTCCGGCTGAAAGCCCTCTTTCTTCGGATTCTTGTCCAACACCAGCTTCATTCCGCCCTCCATCACCTTCAGCTGCAGGTGTTCTCTCTTCACTCCCGGCGCGTGGACGATTACCACTACCTCGCGGGCGTTCTCGAAGGCATCCACTTCAGGCACTTCGGCGCACAGGCTCTCGTGCAGCACGCGCCTGTACTTCAGTGGAAGCACTTCGTCCGAAGCGCGGTCGAAGGGCATTGCAAGCCCCCATTTTTTCCTGAGGTCGGAGAATGAAACCATGGCCAACTAATTCTGCGAGGGCGGGAATAAAAACCGTTTCCCGCACTATCATCAGCATGGCCAACGTCGAACTCCTGTTCCGCCACGCTTCCTTCAGGCCCGGGCAGCAAAGAATCGTCACCGACTTGTGGCACGCAGTAAAAGAAGGAAAGCACTTTCTGTTCAACGCGGCGATCGGCGCCGGGAAAACCGACTCCGCGATTTCCGTTACATTGACTTACGCCCTGCAGAACGACTTGGACGTCTTCTTTCTCACGCCGAAGACTTCGCAGCACAGGGTTGCAATCGACGTCGCGGCCGGAATCGCCGAGAAATTCGACTTGCACTTCAAGGCAGTCGACTTCGTCGGCAAGAAAAACATGTGCCTCAACGAAAGCGTGCGGGAAAGCGGCGACTTCTACCGCGCGTGCGGCAGGCGCAGCAAATCCCGCAAATGCAGTTTCAAAAACAATTTGCGCAACGGCTTCGAGTTCACGCGAATAATGGGACACGCCGAACTCCTCCAGGAATGCGGGAAAAAAGGCGTCTGCGCTTACGAGGCGACTGCGCAAGCTGCTTCGCAAGCCCGCCTCGTGGTGGCCGACTACTACCAGTTGTTCGCCCCCCCTATTTCAACCGCGTTTTTGCGCAAGACCGGGAAAGACGTTTCAAAAAGCATTGTCATAATCGACGAGGCCCACAACCTGCCCCAGCGAATGCGCGACTACCTCGGCGGAAGCGTCAACGAAACGACTTTCGCAAAAGCGCACCGCGAAAGCCAGTTGTTCGAACCCGAGCTCGCCAAGGAACTGATTTTCCTGCAAAAGAAGTTCGTGCAATTCCAGGCAATAAAACTCGAGTCGCCGCTTTCGGACGAAGCGACCGCGCCCGACGGGGAAAAGCCTTCCGGAAGACGCGAGCAGAAAGTGGACAAAAACGAGTTCGTCGAACTAGTCGGCGGTGAAGCAGCCGCCCTCAGAATAGCCGAGGAACTCGAAAAATGCGGCGAGCAGTACGCCGCGAAGGAAGAAAAGCAACGCAGCGCGTGCCTCCACCTGGCGGCATTCCTGGCCCGCTGGCTCGAGGCGGGAACCGATTACTGCCGCGTCGTCTCGCCGGAAGGGCTGGAGTGCAAGTGCCTCGACGCAACCACGATAACCGGAGCGGCCGACCAAGCGCACTCGTGCATCGCAATGAGCGGAACCCTCCTCCCCTTAGAAATGTACCGCGACCTCATCGGCCTCGACAGAAACAGAACCGTTCTGAAAGAGTACGCCCCCCAGTTTCCGCCCGAAAACCGGCTGAACGTCGTCGTGGACTCGATAAGCACGCGTTATCCCCGCCGCACGAAGGAAGAGTACGAAAAAATCGCGGAAATACTTCAGCAAGTGCATGCCGCGCTGGAAGGCAAGCGCCTGGCCTTCTTCTTTCCGTCATACAAAGTAATGGACGGCGTGCTGCAGCGAATGCACTTGCCCAACGCATTCATCCAACGGGAGTCGATGAACGCCCGCGAAACAAGCGAATTGATTTCGGCGTTCAAGAAAGCCCGCGGAACCCTGTGCGGGGTAATGGGAGGGTCGCTCGCCGAAGGAATCGACTACGCGGAAAAGGAAATCCTCTGCGCCTGCCTCGTCGGAATC
Source organism: Microcaldota archaeon (assembly GCA_040753335.1). Taxonomy (GTDB): domain Archaea; phylum Micrarchaeota; class Micrarchaeia; order Norongarragalinales; family UBA8480; genus UBA8480. Next base: position 2,300 of record JBFMEM010000025.1, on the reverse strand, counting down.
CCGTTGCAGGAAATGAGCCTCGAAGTCCAGTCGCTCGTCGACTACCACGACAAGAAGTTCGGCCGCGGCTGGGAATACGGCTACACCTACCCCGCAATGAACAAGGCCCTTCAAGCCGCGGGAAGGGGAATCAGGAGGGAAAGCGACAAGTGCGCCGTGTTGTTCATGGACGAACGCTACTTGTGGAAAAACTACAGAAAGTGCTTCCCGAGGGACCTGGCTTTCACGAAGTCTAACGAGCCGTGGAAGCTCGTCCAACCGTTTTTGGACGGCTTCAGCTACTGAACAGAAAGCAATAAACACCCCGTAACCAAAGTAATTACGAGGTGGGGGCAGTGGAAGAACTTAGTTCCTACTTAGAGGAAGAGTCCGAGCAGGCGACGAAGGGCGCGCGGCCGGAATTCCGCGTAGTGCAGCCGCAAATCGATAGGATGGGAAACAAGAAGCTCGTCGAAGTCGGCGCGGCATGGCGCAACACCAGCAAGGGCGGAAAAACTTTTTACGCCCTAAAAATAGGCAACTTGAGACTGTTAATGTTCCCCGCGTAAACTGCCTATTTACCGGCGCCCCGGCAACGGGTTTTACGGCCGTTCACGGCGGGCGTTGAACAAGTAAATTACCGCGAAAACAGCCATTGCAACCGTGAACGCGGCCGCCGTTCCCCAGTATATTCCGAACAGCGGGTAAGTAACGGAAACTGCTAGCGAATAGGCTATCAACGATGCCAAGCCCGTTGGAAAAGCCTTGATTATTGCGTGCACGGGCTTTGCGCCGTAAGTGTAGTGTACTATCAGTATAAGTGGAAAAGTAGTGTTTGGAAATGCGGTTAGCAAGCCCGCCCACTTTGGACCTACAAACGAAGCGATTTCGATGACTGCGAGTATCAACAGGCCCGCGGCCAAGGCGCGCCAAAACAACACTTGCACGCTCAACTTAACTTTTTTCTCCACTTTGCGATACTCTATTTTCCTAAACAAGTAGATAAACAAAGGAATTGAAGCCAGCGGCAAAAGAACTGCTAAGATAGCGTCAGATGGAACGAACTGCAGCAGGGACGCCACCCCCAAGTAGCCGACCACTGAACACGCTGCAGAGTACAACAATGCGTGCTTTTCGAACCTCGCGCTCGCCGCGTAATAGAAAAACAAGACGGCTTGCATCGCTATTATACCAATCATGTTGTAGATAGCGGTGTTTGACGCGAATAGAGCACCGTTGTCCAAGCCAATGAAAAAAAGGGTTATCAGAGATCCAGTTGGAAGGCCGGAAATCAAGCCCGCCAATTTCGGACTGATGTGCTCGGCAATAACGGCGAGCACGACGACTACCGCAACGGCTATAAACAGCTTGACGGCCAAAAGCTCGGCGTACACAAAAGCTCAGCACAAGCAAATTAATAAAATTGACGAGAACTAAAACTAAGGAAGTTTAGAATGGAATCAAAGAACGCAAAGCCGAAGATTTGCATACTGTTCTGCGGCGGAACTATAGTAATGTCCCCCGACCCTAAAACCGGGGCGTTGGACGTCGCGGGCGGAACCGAGACCATAATGAACCTCGAGCCCGGCCTGCGCAACTTTTTTGACTTGAACGTAATCTTCATCGACAACATCGACTCGAGCAACATGACGGTGCAACACTGGGACAAAATGGTGAATGTGATAGCAGAAAACTACGACGAACACGACGGCTTCGTGATAACCCACGGCACAAACACGCTGGGATATACCGCGGCAGCGCTGTCATTCGCGCTCGGCGACATCGGAAAACCGGTTGTGCTGACCGGCGCGCAAATTCCGTTGGGCCGCTTGGACAGCGACGCGCGCCACAACTTCGTCAACGCAGTTAAGCTCGCAAGCATGGACCTCGCCGGCGTTTACACCGTGTTCGGAAGCAAAATAATAAGGGGAACCCGCACCAAGAAAGACAATGAATCCTCGCTCGACGCCTTCAAGACATTCAACTCAACCGACGCCGGAACCATCGGCATTCAAATCAAGCTCAACGGCCCCTACAAGCGCAGGCACGACCGCAAACTCAAGCCCCGGCCTGGCTTCGACGCAAAAATAGTGGTGCTAACCGCCGAGCCAGGAATGAGTAACGAATACTTGAACCTCCTAATCGAAAATGGAGTGCAGGGACTAGTCATCCGCGCTTACGGCGCAGGCGACCTGCCTTCCCACGTCCTGCCCGCCCTGCAGAAGGCCCACTCCAAAAAAATTCCGGTAGTAATCACCACTCAGTGCCCGAATGGAGTCACTCAAATGGGCTTGAACGCCGTAGGGCTGTACGCCCTTAAC
>JBFMEM010000024.1:0-11020 GCA_040753335.1 Microcaldota archaeon | reverse complement strand
CGCTTCGACGGCTTTTTTCTCCGTCTCGGCCGCCGTTTCCTTCGCCTTTTCCTGTTCCTGGATTTTCTGGATTTTTTCCAACGCCACTTCGGGCTTCGGCTGTTCTTGTCCCGCCATTTAGCATCACCATTACTTTATTTTGATTTTGAGCCTGCGGTACCGCCAGCTTCTCGCGCGCGGATTGCGCGTCAGCTTGCGCGCGGTCTTCGCAATAACGAAAATCGGCAGCCGCCTGTTCCTCCGCACTGCCTTCGACAACAACGCCTTTTTTTCAGCAGACTTGTTCCTCGCCATTTCAATTCCTCCGCTTAAACGCGCCTAATCGTGGTCTCCCTGCGGCCTCCCAAAAGCCTTGCCGCAAGCTGCTTCAACTGTTCCTCCGACAACTTGCCCTTCAACTCCCCCCGCCGGAACAACATTATCACCAGCGAAGACAGATTCAAGTACAACTCCGCGTTCGACATGCGAATGTTCGACAGCCTCTCGTACGCCGCCGGCTCAAGCAACTGGCGCAAGACACTCCTGCGCTGGAGCTCTGCCTCGCGGGCTTGCTGAAGCTCCTCCAGCTTCTTGCGGTAAACGTCTTCCGGAACGCCTGGCTGCTCCAAATTTCCTAGCCTCCTTTCTCGAGCCGAGCCGCAGCCTTGTCGAGCAGGGCCCTGCCCGCACGCGAAATCCGCCGGCCGACCTTCTGCTTTTCCATCAGCCCCGCTTTCTCGAGCTGCTGGAGCGCCAGGCGAATGGCCTTGCCCCCAGACTTTACGTGGTGCGCCCTTGAGACGACGTGCTCTTGCCTGCCGCCGTACTTGTTGCGCAGCCTGCGGACTCCGACCGGCTTTTCCGACTTGTACGCCGTTCGAAGCAGGGAAGCGCAGCGCACGAACCAAGCATCCTTCTGCTCGGAAACGCGTTCGACGTGCGGCCCCGCCTTGACCAAGCCATACCACGCCGGCGGTTTTACTTCAGTGTTTTTCTTGAGTTCGTCGGCAACCGCGTTAACCAACGCAGTTGCTGGAACGTCGAGTGCTGCCAATAACTCACCTCAAAACGCAATCTTCTGTTCGGCCAGCCACGGCCTAAAAATTTCAAGAGCCTCGAAAGGCTCAACGGCAAGAATAGTTCTGTGAAACGAGTTATTTAAACCTACGCCGGACTTCGTTCCGCAGGATGGTTTTTTAGAAATAGTTTTCTTGCAGCCGCACGCGCCACGCCGTCTTGTCTGAAGCTCGAGAAGCGAGGCATACCGAACTCACGGCGGCCACGCCATATCTTCCTTCCGAACCTGCCTTGGCTTTCGCCAGAGGTTATGATTGCTTGAATTGGGACAAGTTCGCCTAATTGCTTTTGATAAACAACTGTTTCAGATAAGTTTCCCGCGCGCTCATAATCTTTTTCAATCGATTCCACGAATAACCCTCCTTCGCGTAGTCTGGAAATAAGTTAGTTTATCACTGACCTCTCCTTTTTTGCTAACGTATTGCATAATATTAGCCGCACGAACGACATCAAATTGCTCTTTTGGCAGCTCGTCCTTCTCGACGTCAATTTGGTGATACTGCACTCCAGACTGTTCTCTGCCCGCCAAGGATTCAGGAACTTCCTTGTCAATGGCGTGCGCAGCAACTCTCAATCCAAGCCGTTTGAATCGCTCGACGGCCTCCAGAGTGGTCACCGCTCCCTTTGTTCCTGGCGAAACGCCGACGTCCAAGAAACGTAGGTTGCTGCCCGTTGGAAGATGCCGCGCAAACTCATTAACCAAAAATTTGTCAACGTGCGCATATCGACCATAAAAAGTAGTTTGCTCTTGCGCCGGCCCCCCTTGCAGCAAAAGCGGCTGTCGCTCCGCCCGCCTTCTAAGCGGCATTCCTCGAAGCCTAAGTAAGCGATCCGCCACAAAAATCACGTCCTGAAAGTCGCCCGGCCGCTTATTTTTCTTGCCGCGCTACAAGTCACGCAGACGTAAACGGGAATCTTGTTGCTTACGCGAACGCGCAGCGTCTTTCCCTGCACGAAAACAATTCCGCATTTTTTGCAGAACAGCTTGTTGCCAAGCTTTATTCTGTGCCGCATGGCAATCCTCTTCGCGAGGTCAACATAGCGCTTTGAGAGTTTTTCGTCTTCGTCAAGTGCTTCGCGCGCCAGCCGCAACAGCTTGCGAATGCGTTCGCGGGCGATTTCGTCGGCGTTCATCAACTAAAAAGGAGGGGGGTCAATAAATAAGTGAAGGGATGCGGAAGTGTTTTTCGACGACGCGGTTTACGGCCGGGTTGAAGTGGACGAACCTCTTCTTCTGGAACTCGAAGCCAGCGAGCCAGTACAGCGCTTGAAGAAAATAGGCCAGAAGGGTTGGCTCAAGGAATTCGATCCCGGTTGGTTCACGCGCTATAACCACAGCATCGGAACCATGCTGTTGCTAAAGAGGCTCGGCGCCGGACTCGAGGAACAAGCCGCGGGGCTTGTGCACGACGTGGCGCACCTGGCGTTCTCTCACGTGGCGGACTGGGTTTTCGGCACCAACGAAGAAGAATCGCTTCAGGACAAGCTGCACGAAAAATTCGTGCTGCAAAGCGAGATTCCGAAGATACTTGAAAAGCATGGTTTTGACTCGAAACGCTTCATGAATTTGGAGAACTTCCGCTTGCTTGAACGCCCCCTCCCCGAACTGTGCGCCGACCGCCTGGATTACGGCCTGCGGCACATGGTCCACGAAGGCAAGGCAGCAAGTGCTAGAAAATGCGCCGCCGCCCTGAAGGCGATAGACGGAACAATAGTCTTCACCGACAAGCACTCCGCGTTGTCGTTCGCGGAAGACTTTCTCTGGCTTCAGACGACGGTTTGGGCAAGCAATGAAACGGTTGCGCGCTACAAGCTCTTGTCAACTGCAATAAAAACCGCTCTTGAAGAAGGAACGCTCGCCAAGGAAGACATGTTTTTGGACGACGAAAGCGTGCTGGCCAAACTAAGGACGTCGCAAAACCCGCGCGTGCTGGAACCGCTTGCGCACCTCGGGAAAATCAGGGTTGTCGAAGACCGCGACAGGCCGCACGTGACGATGAAGAAAAAGTTCAGGTACGTGGACCCCGCTTTCCTCGAGGGCGGAAAGGTATGCCGCCTGTCCGAAAACGACTCGCGCTTCAAGAAAAAACTCGGTGAGCTAAGGAAGCAGAATGAACTAGGCGCGAGCATCCGCTTCGTGGACTAGCCCTTACTCATTTTGAAACGGAGAAGTGGGCCTGCTGGGATTTGAACCCAGGACCACCAGTTAGCCTAGAGCAGCACGCGGCGCGAAGTCCGCGGGCGTCGTATAAGACGTGCGCAATACTTTTTCCTGCGGGAAAAAGATTTTGGTGCTCTAACCAGGCTAAGCTACAGGCCCATTCAATAGTTTTTTGCGCCGCTTGTTTTAAACTCGTTGCGTTACTCGCGGACGCGGCGTTCAACGAACAGCTTTCTTGCGGCTTCGCGCGCGGCGGCGTTCTTGCGCAGGCGTTCGACGCTCATTACTTTAGCGTTTTTTTCTACCTGTGGAAGAACCTCGCGTTTAGCAGCCGTTACTCCCTCTCGGTAGCCTAAAAACCATTCCCGCGCCGACAGGCCCCCCAATCGCTTGGCTGGAGGCCGTTCCAGTCCAAGAACTTGCGCAGGGGGCGCGGAAGGCATTATTTGAATGGGAACCAGCTTTCCTTCCCTTTTCTGGAATAAAACCGATATCGCCCAGTGCCCGTGCTCCTCCGGGCCGAAGAAGTAAGGCGGACTGGTTTCAACATACAGCCCTCCCTCGCGGAGTGCGGAAACGATTTTTTCGCGGACGGTTTTCTTGTCTGAAACGTATTTCAACAAGTTGGAAGCGCGGATTATGTCGGCATTTCGCACGGGCAAGTCATTTTGCTCTACGTCCAGCTTGTGGTAAACAACGCCGCGCGGCCCGCCAGAAAAATTAAGAGGCACTTGGCTCGGCGGACTTGCTTTGTCAACCGCATGTGCTTCGACGTCGACTCCCGCTCGGCTGAATTTTCTAACGGCCTCCAAGGTGGTGACCGCCCCTTTTGGTCCTGGCGCGACGCCTAAGTCAAGGAAGCGAAGCCTGCTTCCTTTTTTGAGGTGCCTCACAAATTCCTTCGCAAGAAAAGAGTCGACGTGAGCGTGCCTTCCGGGAAAAGTATATTTCACTTCCAGCCGTTCAGCGGCATCTTCAGGAGCCAGCCGCTGGGTCTTCCTCACGCCTCTTGCTAGCCACGCCTTCTTCAAAGTAATCCCGCGAAAGCGTTTGGGCCGGTTTTTCATGAAAACAGTTTTCGCAAACGCAATTAAATACCGCTGACTTGAATTGATTCTCATGTTATTTCAAAACTTTCGTTCCCTTGAATTGAAGGACTGGCTGTCTCTAGCGAACGCGGCGTGCGGGGCAATCGGCATCGTTTTGGCTGCGGCCGGCTTCGCCGAGGCAGCGGCGTACGTTGTCTTCGCGGTTTTGTTCGACTACTTGGACGGAAAATTCGCGCGAAAAACCAGGGCCACCGCCTTCGGAAAAGAATTGGATTCGCTTGCCGACGCGGTTTCCTTCGTAGCCGCCCCCGCGTTCGTAGTTGTTTCAATGGCGGCGTTCAACTGGCTTGCGCTATTGGGCGCGGTTGTTTACGTCTGCTGCGGCGTGCTGCGCCTAGCTTGGTTCAACGTCCAAAAAGACGAGAAAGCCTTCTATGGCGTTCCTTCGCCCGCGGCAGCCGCAGCCGTCATAGCGCTCGGACTGGCGTTGCCTTCGTTCGGCTGGGTTTGGCTCCTCCTAGGCGGGGCTTCAATGGTGCTGGCAATAAAAATTCCTAAGCCAAAACTATAACTGCGTGTTTTGAAATGGACTTGGGGCAAGGAATACGAAAGGCACTTGCGAAAATCACTGGCGCGGCTGTGATCGACGAAAAAGCCATTAAAGAACTGGTCAAGGAACTGCAGCGCACGCTCATTTCCCACGATGTCAACGTAAAACTCGTTTTCGAACTCACCAAGCGAATTGAAGAAAAGGCGCTGAAGGAAAAACAAGCCGGTGGCATCGGCCTGCGCGAGCACATTGTGCGCATTGTCTACGACGAACTCGCCAGCATTCTGGGAGAAAAATACGAGCCAAAAATAGGCAAGCAAAGAATTCTCGTCAGCGGAACCTACGGCAGTGGAAAAAGCACGAGCATCGCAAAACTCGCCAAATTCTATCAAAGCAAGGGACTGCGGGTAGGCGTAATAGCCGGCGACGTTCACCGACCGGCCGCAATCGACCAACTCGAGCAGCTGGCGAGGCAGGTGCGCTGCGATTTCTACGGCAACCGCTTGATAAAGCCGAGCGAAATCACTGTCCTCGTCACTGAAGGACTTGACAAGCTGCGTTCGTGCGACGTCCTCATATTCGACTCAGCTGGAAGAAGCGCTTTCGACTCCGACCTGGCAAAAGAACTCAGGGAAATCGCGCACGCCTTCAAGCCGGACGAAAACTTTTTGGTCGTCAGCGCGGACATGGGCCAAGTAGCGGGAAAACAAGCGGAGGAATTCAATCGCGCCGTCCCCGTGACTGGAGTGATTGTAACGAAGATGGACGGCAGCGGAAAAGGAGGCGGGGCCCTGAGCGCGGTCCACGTTTCCAAAAGCAAGGTCGCGTTCATCGGAACCGGCGAAAAGCCGGATGCCCTCGAGGTTTTCGACGCAAAGAAATTCGTGGCCCGCCTCGTCGGCTTCCCCGACTTGGAAACCCTGCTGGAGAAGGTAAAGGAAGCCAGCGAGGAACAGGCTCTTGAGCAGGCAATGGAAGCAGGGGAACTGAATTACGAGACGTTCCTGGCTCAGATGCGGGCAATGAAGAAAATGGGTCCACTCAAGCAGGTGATGCAAATGCTTGGTGCATACGACTTGCCGGAGGAATTAGTTGGCAAGGGCGAGGAAAAAATGAAGTCATTCGAAGCCGCGGTGCTGAGCATGACCAAGAAAGAACGCGAAAACCCCGAGTTAATGCACAACAAGAGCAGGCAGGAACGCATCGCGAAAGGCGCGGGACTAAAGCCCGACGAAGTGCGTGAGCTCGTCAGCAACTTCGACAAGATGCAGAAGCTAATGAAGGGAATGAAGAAAAACCGCGGCCTGCTAAAGCGGTTCTCGAAAATGGCGCCCGACTTAAGCAAATTCAAGGGAATGCCGGGCTTCGGTGCTTGACAATGGTTTTGGAAAAAATTTATCGCGAAGTCCTTGAAGGAAAAACCCTTGCAGAAGCGCACGGCGGAATAATCGCTGGCGCAAAGCCGGCCGTCCGCAGAGCCGTGCGCGACTACATAATGTTCAGGGCGCAGCGAGAACCGCCAGAAGGACCTTACCGACTCGACCTGGCTGCTCTTGATAGAAAACTCGGCGTAAATCATGCTACTGGCGAGAAAGCGAGGGAGAGGATGAAGCAGATTCCAGAGCAATTCAGAACCGCGCTTTTGAACACCGAAAAACTGGAGGAGATAGGAGGCGAACTAGACGCTGGCCGAATGCACCCCCTTCTAGCGGATAGGACGCATTGGACCAAGAAACACTGGGAAATGGTCAGTGCCCTCGCAACCGCAGAACACACGGGCTATTTTGAAAACAGTGAAACAAATCCCTTGCACTACCTAATAAAACGACGCGGGCGAAAGGCATTGAAGGGGTTAACTACGCCGGGGCACATACTTACTCTAGCCAGCCGCCTCGGCGTGGGGCTCAGAACTTCTTTGCCCCCCGCGCAGCTGAGCGCCGAACAAAGAGAGTTCATAGAAGCATTCGGCAAAAGCGAAAGCGACGCGGAAATCGCGCGCGCCCTGCGGTTGCCCACGCAGGCAGTGACTTCCTTCCGCGGCAGAACCGGGGTGACGAAAGCAGAAACGGACAGGACGAGGGAAACCAAAAACGCGGCGGCGGGCGCCATGCGCGAAATACTAGCCAGCAACCCTCGCCCCACAGACGAGCAGCTTCGGGCCCACCTCAAAACAAGGGGCATTACCCTTGCAAGGCGAACCGTCAATAAGTACCGGCGGCTTCTAACGAGAGAAACCAAATGAACTTCGAACTACTTCGCCTCGCAATAGCACTTGGTGGAACATCTGTTGCGGCTTACGAAGACGCGAAAACCAGTTTCATTGACGACCGCATTACAATAGGAATGCTTGCCGCCGGCATAGTCTTGGACTTGCTGACTTTCGACGGCGACTTTATTTTCTTCAGCGTCGGCTTGTCAGCAGTGATTTTCGGCGTGGGCTACCTGGCTTACAAGACGGGCCAGCTTGGCGGCGGCGACGTCCTCCTCTTCGCCGGGCTGCAGGCCCTGCTCCCCGTTTTCCCGCTCGGAATAATGCCCTTCCTGCAACAAGTGTATCCCGCGGGAATCGGGCAGGCGGTTGCGGCAATTGCTGAAATGCAGTTGTACCCCTTCTTCCTCTCGGTTTTCGTCGCGAGTTCGTTGTTCGCAATGATTGGAAGCGCCGTCCAGTACGCGCTTGCGCTGCGCGGCAAGAAACTCAAGCCGGACTTGGTTCCGTTGGCAGTAATCGCGGCGGCGTGCGTCATCGCAGTGGGCTGGCTGTTCGCCGCATTCGGGCTTTCCGCAGTGCAGGTGGCCTTCATTGCGCTCGTATTCGTTCCGGGAATGTTTTTGGTGGCGTTCAAGAAACAGATTCTCGCGGAAGTAATCATCCAACGCGTTCCGATAGCGCGCATCGAAGACGAGGACGTGCTCGCAACCGAAGCAATGCCCGCGGGCCTTCTCAAAAAATACGGGTTGGGCAAGGTGCTGACGAAAAAGGAAGTCGCGAAACTCAGGAAAATCAGGGCGGCGGGAAAAATGAGCCGCTTTCCGGTTTACAAGAACCTGCCGCGCTTCGGCCCCTACATCCTCGCGGGAGTCATTGCGTCGCTGTTGTTCGGCGACTTGTTTATTTTCCTGCTCTTGCTCTAAAGCCGATACCTTCGACCGCGACCCGGGCAAGGCCCGGCGAGTGTTCCACCTCGAACTTCGCTGGCAAAAACCGTTCGATCACCCAGATGTTCGACTCCAAGTGCTTTGAAACGCGGGGGCAAGTGAATTCCGAGCGGCCTTGCGCGAGGGCGCAGTACAACGCGATTTGGTCGGCAAGCCGGTCGTCGACCGCCGCCTTGCTCGAGTGGAAAGCCGAAAAGGCGGCGCACGCTTCTTCCGCCACTTTTTCAGCCGGCTTTCCCCGCTCTCCGATTGAAGTAAAGCCCGCAAGCGAACGCCCGTACCGCGCGCCCACGAAAAACATCGCTCCTTCCCCCATCGCGGGCGCGCGAACCAATTCGACTTTCGGCGCGACCCCCGCTGGTTTTTCGACAAAGTGCTTCAGCGCCGTCGCTTTCATGCGCTGCGCAATGTGCTCGGGAAGGTTGGACAAGGCGGCAATGCAGTCCAATTCCTTTAACGCGCCGCGTTCGGTGCCGTTGAATGCCGAAAGACGCTCGACCGGATGTACGGTTGCGTGAAGAACGCCGCCGCCCTTCGGAAACCAACCCCATTTTTCTACGTCCATTTCCAGCTTCAGCCCCATTTTCGCAACCGAGGGGACGAAAACGCGTTGGACGTACAACTGGGGCGGCGCAAAGTGCGCGCAAGTCCCGCCCCTCAACTCTATTTTCGTTGGGCGCGAAGCGAAGGCAAGGGGCGGCAGCAGCGCCTGCAGAAGCAGGAGCGTGGAACCGGCGGTGTGCACGTCGAAAAACACTTTCTCCAAGCCGGTGACGTCGAAGCGAAAAACGCTTTTTTCAACTGGCTTTGGTTTGAACCAGAGCTCTTGCGAATGCAGTTCCGCGCCCTCCACCCCGGCGCCGCTTAATTCCGCCAACGCCTGCACGCAGGCTAGGTGCTGGTGTTGAAGGCCGCCGTGCGGCCGGCTGGCCCGGATTTTAGTGATGTGAAACGGTTTTTGCAAGAGAACAGACAGCGAAAGAGAAGTGCGCAAAAGTTGCCCGCCGGCCTCGCCGTGGCTGCCGTCAATCTCCACTGCTTGCAAACAAATCCCTTCAGAAAAGCGCCAGGAAGTAGGCGAACAACGCGATTGCCATGGCAAACTTTGACGTCTTCTGCGACTCGACGTAATCGTCCGCGGCCAGCTGGGTGATGCTGATGCCGAATATGCCGAATGAAACGAGCAAGAGAAGCATGAATGCCGCTTCTGTGATAATGCCGGCGCCGTACGGGATTATCGCGATGGCTATCGCGAGAACGTAGGCGGCAAAAGCAGCTGCCTTGCTTCCCTCTGCGCCGACTAGCATAGGCAGCGAGCGCTTGAACCCCTTGTCCGCCTTGACGTCCTCCAAGTCCTTCGTAATCTCGCGGCCCACGTTAGCCAGCAAGGCAACGGCGCCGACCATGAGCGGAAGCGCGTAAGAACCCGATACCGCGCCGCCGTAAACAAACGTCAAGCCAGTGAAGAAAGCGACTACCCAGTTGCCAACGAACTTGTACTTCAACAACGCCGCCGAGTAGGAAAGCAGGAAAATAGAGGCGAAGACGGCGATGACAAAAACCTCGTCGTTGACCAAGACGGCAAGAATCAAGCCTATCAAGAATAGAGACAAGGCGTACGAAAAAGCCGCTGGCGCGGAAATCCTTCCTGAGGGAATCGGGCGGTGCTTCTTGTACCGCGCGTCGACGGCGCGGTCGAAGTAGTCGTTGACTGCCTGGCCGCCTCCGCAAACGAAGAACGCAGAAGCAGTTGCAAGCAACGCGGGAAGCGCGAAGTCAAAGCGGGCAATAGAAAGCCAGTAGCCCAACAACACTCCCGCGGCGGCCATTATGCAGTTGTAGGGCCTAAGCAACTCAATATAAGCAGAAATTTTTCTCTTCATTTTCTCGCCCCAAGCAAGTAAGGCAGGGTTTGTTTTAATCCTTTAGCGAAGGACACGCGGGGGCGGTAACCCAAGAGTCTCTCCGCTTTCTCGATTGAAAAAACGCGGTCTTCCGACAGCACGTAAACGTGCTCGCGCAGCAAACGCGGCCGCCGCCCAACTAAAGGCGCAAGCGTTTCTTCAAGCCACGCGAAAACATACGCGCGTCCCTTGGAAATGTGCTCCCGCGGCGTGGCCGCGCCAACTTGCCTCGCGACTTCCGCCAAGGCCTTCTCCTGCGTAACCACCTCGGCGCCCGCGATGTTGTAGGCCTGTTTGACCTTCTTCGTGCGCAGCGCGAGAAGAACTGCTTGCACTACGTCGTCGACGTAAACGAAGGGAACGCGGTTCAAGCCGTCGCCGATTATCCTCGTTTTTCCCGTCTCCACTGCCCTAGCCACTGAAGCGAATCCCTCGTCAAAGCCCGGGCCGTAGATTATTGTCGGCCGCAGTATCACGTAATCCAAGCCGCTGTCCTGCACCGCCTCTTCGGCAAGTTTCTTGCTTATTCCATACGCCGTTGAAGGCGTAAGTGGATGCTTTTCGTCTATTGGCGAGTAGTTTATTCTTCGGTAGACTGATGCGGATGAAACGAATACGAAGCGCTTTACGCCGGCCTTGCGCGCGGCGTAAGCCAGTCTTTCAGTCGCGCCAGCATTTTGAACAATCATTTCACGCTCGGAAGCGCGGAAGTCAACTAAACCCGCGGCGTGCACGAGCGCCTGACAACCGTGGCAGGCTTCAACCAACTTTTTTTCAGGGGACTTCGTCAAATCGGCTTCAAAAAACTCGATTGCATTGGAAGAAAATATTTTGCGCGCCGAAGCTTCGCTTTTCACTAGAAGACGCAGCCGCTCGCCTTTTTTCAGCAAAGCAGGAACGAATTTTCTTCCGAGGCGGCCGGTTGCGCCGGTTACGAGAATATGCAAGTTACTTCACGTGCTTTCTTCCTTCTTCGAGAATGGCTTTTTTCACGCGAGCGACTTTTTCAGCCACGTCTTTGCCTTCGAAAGCGGTTCCTATCTGGATTCCGTGGGCGCCGGCGCGAATGACCTCAGCAGCCTGGTCGCCGTTCTTTATTCCTCCGCCGTAAGAGTAGAATACTTCGTTGTCGCATGCTTTT
>JBFMEM010000023.1:0-11437 GCA_040753335.1 Microcaldota archaeon | reverse complement strand
CGGCGATTGCCACCACTTTCGGAAAGCGTTCCGCTATTTCCCGCGCGACGCATCCCTTGATTTCCGTTCCCTTTGGAAGGCCCTGGTCGTCGATGAGGACGCAGGCGTTGTCTTCGAATCGGACGCGTTGTTTTCCGCGCCTGAATTCCCTGCGCTGGCGGACTATGAGCGCGCGTTCCTTCTTCTTTATCATCTCGGGCTTGCCTTTCTTGACCGCCACTATCACGACGTCGCCGACGCCCGCGGAAGGCGTCCTGCGCAGGCGGGCTTTCGCTCCGATTACGCCGAATACCTGCACTGCCTTGGCGCCGGAGTTGTCGTCGCATACGAGGGTCGTGCCCATCGTGATTCCTTTTGTTACTCTTGCGGTCAGTCCGAGCATTTGAAAACCCCGTTCAGAGCTTTTTTATTACGACGTGGGCCTTGGTTTTGCTGAGCTTGCGGCACTCCCCTATTTCAACTGCGTCCCCTTCCTTTACCGAAATGCATTCGGGGACGTGGACGTGGATGCGGCTGCGCCTTTTCTCGTAGCGCTCGTACTTCCTTACCTTGTGCACGCGGGGGATTTCCACTACCGCGCTCTTGCGTTCCTTGGCGCTCACCACGCGCGCCCTGGCGACGGTTCCCCTTATTGTGAGGCCGCCGTGCGTCGGGCACCGGGGGTCGCTGCATTGTCCAGTCATTTTCTCGCCTGTTGCGCCGTCAGCGTCTTGGCGCGAATTTTTTCGTGCGGTCCTCGGGCCTGCACGCGAGCTCCCTTCCCGCGGCGGTGAAGCCCGCCTCTGGAAAGAGGAAGTCGCACGCTGCCTTTGGCACGCGCTTTGCTCCCGTGCTCGTTTGCACGAGAAAAGTGTTTCGGGTCTCGTCGACGATTTTTCCTTCAATGCCGAGCAGGTCTTTGCAGCTTGACGCCGCGACTTTCACGCGCAGGCCGATGAGTTCGCCTGCGAGGGCGTCGCGGGGCCGCTTTCGAGCCGCCGTGGCAGCGGATTTCAGCAACGAGCCATCAACGCATCTTTATTATTTCCTGGGGATAGCCGAGTTTGACGAGCGCGTCCGTGACTTTCGAGCGGTGGTCGCCCTGCAGGACGATTCTGCCGTCCTTGCAGCTTCCGCCGCACGCGAGCTTGTGCTTGAGCTCTTTCGTCGCGCGCTCGAGTTCGTGTCCCGAGATTCCTTCGATGACCGTAACGAGTTTGTTGAACCGCGTCTTTGCCGTGTAGACGCGGAGCGGCTGCGCCGTTTCCGTGCCTATCGCCTGGCACGCGCAGATTTCTTTCGGCAGGCCGCACTTCGAGCAGATTTCACTCATTCAGTCGTTTGCACCAGTGTCTGAAGCTTTTTGTTCGCCAACGTATTTAAACCCTGACTCCCCTTTGGCCGAGCAGGGTCTTTATCCTCGCGCGCACCTTGCGGGTTTCCTTGTACTTTCCCGCGTTGGCCGGCTTGCTCGTGCTCTTGACCAGGCCTTTTTCGCGCGCGATTTCCGCCTCGAGCTCGGCGAGCTTCGCCTGCAGCGCCTCGCTGCTCATCTGCTTTAGTTCGCTTAACCTGATTACCGCCATTCAACTCACTCTTCGGCCGTTTCCCTGGTTTCCTCTTTTTTCTTTACGGAGCGCTTCTTGCGCACGGCCTTGACTTTTTCCTGCTTCGCTTCCTCGAGTTTTTTCTCTATCACTTCCTCGGTCTCAGGAGCGGCTTTTTCTTCGGCGGGGGCGGCCTCGGTTTTTTCCTCTTCCTTTATAACGGGTTTCGTGAGCTGGTCCGAGAACACGGTTGCGGGCGGCACCAGCTTGACCCGCACTCCTATTGCGCCGGCCTTGAGGTGGGCCGTGTAGGTGCCGGCGCGCACTTTCTTGGCCTGTTCGCCTGCTTTCTTCAAATAGCCGGCGCGCACTCGCAGCGTCTTCGCCTTTCCTCCCTTGCCGACTATTTTTCCGGCCACGCGGATTTCCGCGCCCATCGCGCCGGCGTCCATTATTTCCTTTAGCGAGAAGCGCAGCACTTGCTTGACGTTGCCGCGGAGTTCTATCTGCCTCCCGATTTTTTCGGCCATGAGGCCGGCGTCGAGCGCGGGCTTTGCCACCTCGACTACCTCGATTTGCGGGTTTTCGACGCCGTACTGCTGCTGGAGCGTGTCGCAGAGTTCGCGGATGGTGCTGCCCCTCTTGCCGACGACCATTCCGGGCTTGCGCACGTAAATCGCGATGCGCGTCGCAATAGGCGTTTTCGTCAGGGATATTTTAGAGACCCCCGCGCGTTCGAGCTCGCGTTCCAGGAACTCGGTTACCGTGAAGTCGTTCAGCGCCTTTTTAATGAATTTTTTTTCGCTCGCCATTCAATCACTGTTTCGCCCGCTTTTCCTTTTTTTGCTTGGGTTCCCTTTCCTCGAGAGTCACTTCGGCGCGGGCGGTGGCGTAATTGGCCCACGTGGCCTGCTTTCCGTAGCCGAGGATCGAGCCGCCGGGCCAGAATTTCCTGTAACGCGGAAACACGTTTTGCTTGTAGGCGATGGCGCTGCGCACGAACAGCTTGGCCGCGTCCATTCCCTTGAAGGCCGCGTTGGCGGCCGCGTTTTTGAGCAGGCCGAGGAGTATCCTCGCTTCCTTCTTCGGGTAGCGGCCCTTGCTTCCGCCCAACTCGCTTCTGTGGCCGGTGCCCTTGGAAAACTTTTTGTAAGGAATGGCTTTCTTGGCCGCCGCCGCTTCCTCCAGGGTTTTTTTCGCTTCTGCGAGTGGCTTGCCGCGGATGGCGGCGCAGGCGTTGACCAGGTCCTTGTAAGACGCGTCGTAGTCGTAGCCCTGCGCGCGCGCGACTTTCTTTTCTTCGGCGACTTTGTGGCCGTAGTTGTACAAACCCATTTTCTCACTTTAGTTCTACTGCCTTCGAGCCGCGCGTTGCCCCTATTCCGGGGCCGTGGTGCTTGACCAGCTTTATTGGGATGGAGTATTCTCCGAGGCGGTGGCCGAGCATTTCCGGCGCGGCGTTCACCATCACCCACTCTTTTCCGTTGTAGACTTGAAACTGCAGTCCGACCATTTCGGGCAGGATGGGCATGGTGCGCTCGTGGGTCTTTACAGGCTTGCCTGGCTTGGCCTTCCTGATTTTTTCAACGAATTTTTTCACGCCGGCGCTCATGCGTTTCAGCGTGCGCCGCTGGTGCGAGGGCACTATTGCCGTGAATTCTTCGAGAGTCATTTTCTTGAGTTCGTCGACGCTCTTTCCGTGGTAGAAAAACTTTTTCGCCATTCAGTCACCGTCACTGCCTTTCCTCTGCTTCCTTGAGCTTTCCCTTGCGGCGGCCCGTGCGCCTTGCGCCGATTTGTCCGCACTTCTTTCCGGGCGGCGCGTTGTGCGACCTCGTGCTCGACTTGCCGAATGAGCGTCCGCCGTGCGGGTGGTCGTAGGCGCTCATCGCAGTCCTGCGCACTACCGGATACTCGCGGTTGAGCGCCGCCATTGCGTAGTACTTGCTGCCGGCTTTCTTGAACGGCTTTTCGAGCCTGCCGCCGCCGCACGCCACGCCGACCGTCGCGCGGCACTCGCCAGGCAGTTCTTTGACTGCCTTGCTGGAAAACAGTACGCTGACGAGCCCGGTTTCCTCGTCGTGGCCGACTACCTGCGCAGAAGCGCCTGCCACGCGGGCAATGCGTCCGCCGTCTTGTGGGATTGCTTCGACGTTGAACACGGGCGTTCCCTCGGGAATTGCTTGAAGGGGCATGACGCAGCCTATGCCGAGCCTTGCCTCCCTCCCGATTTCGATGACGTCGCCTTTCCTTAGCCCTTCGGCCGCGATGTTGTAGACCCTGCGGCCGTTTTCCAAAAGGATTTCCGCCAGCAACGGGCTTCTGCCGGGGTCGTCGATGAATTCCGTGACTTGGCCGCGGACGAATGCTTCCCTCTCGTCCTGCGACGGCTTTTCGTAAGCTATTTTTCCGAAGAACCTGTGGCCTGGAGAGTGGTAGGCGGGGCCGCCCTTGCCCTTCTTTTGCTGCATCAAGCGAGTGCCCATTTTTCTCACACTATCTTAAGCTTGGACGCGATGTCCGCCGCCGCCCCTGCCCTCATGAAGCGCACGAAGGCCTTCTTGCGGCCGTCGAGCGCCACGAGGGAGGTGACCTTGCGTACTTTTTCCTTGAACTGCTTTTCGACCTCGTCCTTGACCTGCTTCTTGGTGGCGTCGGGCGAGACGACGAACGTGAGCTTGTTTTCCTTCTCGATGCCTGCCACGGCTTTTTCCGTCGTCAACGGGTAGTAAACGAGCGTCATTCAAATCACTGGTACAACTGTTTTTCAGCTAGCTTCTGGAGCGCGGCCTTCGTCCACACGACGAGCCTGCCTGCGTCGCCGCCGGGCGCCAGCGCTTCGGCGTCGAGTTCGTCGACTTTCGCGACGTCGACGCCGGGGATGTTGCGGCTCGCCTGCCACACTCCCTTGTCTTCCGCGATTACTATGAGCACGCTTTTCGGGACGCGGTAGCCGCCCCTGCGCAGCCTCGCCCTTCCCGAGCGTTTTTTGCGTCCTTCGCTCGCGCGCTGGAGGTCCGGCCCGACGCCGATTTTTTCAAGCGTTGCCTTGACTTCCTTTACTTTCTTCAGGGATTCGAGCGGGTCGTCGGCGACGAGCGGCAGTCTTGCCTCGAAGACGTGGCCGCGTTGCTTGACGAGGCCGGCGTCGGCGGTCGCGGCGATTGCGCTGCGGATTGCGTAATTCTTTTCCTTGCGGTTGATTTTCTCGACTATTTTCGTCCACGGCTTCGGCGGGTGGGCGCGGTGTCCCTTTACTGCCTGCGGAACGCGGAGGACGCGTCCGCTTCTTCCCTTCGGAAGCTTTTCGCGCGGCAGCCTCGAGCGGCCTGTGTTGATTGTCTGGCGCCAGGTGTGGCGTCTTCCGTAATAGTCTGCGGTTGTGTTGAAGCCCGCGAGAATATAGTTCCCCTTGGGTTGGTAGGAGAGCGAGCGCTGCGCCAGGAAGGCGCGTCGAATCAAGTCGGGCCTGTACTCTTCGCCGAACTGCGGCGGCAGCTCGACTTCGCCTGCCTGGCCGCCGTCAATGCTGAAAACGCTTGCCTTCATGCTAAAATCACGCAACGAATTCCTTTACTTCCGGCTTCCTCGGAGCCGTTTCCCGCAGTGCCTTGCGCAGGCGCACGAAGCGCTTTGCGGGGCCGGGCACGCTTCCTTCGACTACCACGAAGTCTCCCTTGACTTCGCCGTAGGAAGTAAAGCCGGTTTTTGGAAGAATCGCCTTCGAGTCGGCTGCTGAAGATACTTTGATTACCCTCTTGTTCCAGTCGGTGCGGCGGTGGAAACCCATTTGGCCTGCCCGCGGAATGCTGTAGAATAACTTGGCCTGGGTTTCTCCTCCGAGCGCGCCTCCGTGCCTGCGGGCTCCCGTTGCCTTGTGGGGGTTCAACGCGACTCCGAACCTCTTGACCACGCCCTGCCAGCCCTTTCCCTTTGTCACTGCTATTACGTCGACGAAATCGCCTTCGTGCAGCACGTCGGCTGCGCGCACTTCCTTTCCGAACAAGGCCTTGGCTGTTTCGAACTGCGCCTTCACGTCCCCTCCGAGCGCGACTTCGAACGCCTCGGGAGTCTTCTTCAATCCCGTCTTGCGGGGCTGGCTAAGCAAAAGCATTCTCACTGCGGCTGCGCGGTCAAGCATTTTCTCGAGGACGCCGAGGTCCCCCTCTTTTTTCGCGGCGGTGAGGCAGCGCCTTGCTTCCTTCGGCGCTGCTTTCGAGCACGCTTGCGCCATTGCCTTCAGGCCGTGAACGGTTTTTTCGTAAAGTATTACTGCGTAGCCGAAGGCGGGAGGAACTTCGATGAACGTAACGGCGCGCGCGACTTCCTGGCCTTTGAACGGCGATTCGGAGTCGTCGACCATTACCACGTGGGCCATGCCTGCCTTGTAGCCGGCAAAGCCCTGCAAACCCGTTCCGGCAACTGGCCAAGAGCGGATGCGCGGAACCATTCCCGGCGCGCGGGCTCTGTGCCAAAAAGCCAGTGAGCCGCGTCGCGGTCCCTTCTTTCCCATTCAATTCACTTCAGAAAAACTATGTTGCCTTGACTTTCTTGGAAACAGGGGGCGTTTTCTTGAACAGCACCTTGTTGCCGCAGTACGAGCACCGGACTCCGATTCCTTCCTCGAGCCCGAGTTCCTCGTCCTTGACTTCCTTTCCGCACTTCCAGCACACGAAAACCATTTTTTTCTTTCCCCTCACACGAGGCCCATGAAAGCCGAGCCGACTACGAAGACGAACACCAGCAGCGCCGCAATGCTCCAGTAGCTCTGCACGCCCAGGAACCACTGCGCGCCGATGACCGCGATTGCAAGCAGCGCCAGGCCGGCGACCAAGTCTGAAGCGAGCACGAGCGGGAGGTAAGGCAATGCGAAGACGGCGATTGCCGCGAACAACACTATTGCGAGGACGTTCTGCGTTCCCCCCGTGAGCTTCAGCGCAACGAACGCCGCTACTGCGAACACGGCGAGCGCGATAATCAAGTCCCAGCCTTCAATCAACCAACTCACCCGTAGATAAACGTTCCTTGAACCCGAAAAACTCGAGAGCTAGAAACCAGTTTGCTTCCCAATGAAGCAAGGCAAGCAAATTCTATGCCTCAAGGCCTTAAAAAACCTTTCGGGCAAAAAAGCCTGCGCAAACCCCCGTTCGCCCAAAAACGCAGGCAACCTTTCTTTTCCATAAAAAAAAGGCTGCGCGCGCTTTTTGAGTGCTTTCAAGCGTTTTTTTGCCGGTATTCGGCCAGAATCTCTCCCAGGATGCCTTGGAGGCGGGAATAAAGCTTTTCCGCCGCGTTCTGCGTTTCGGCAATCTCTTTCTTCAGTTTTTCGACTTCCTCTCTCTTGGCCTTGGGTTTTTCCTTGCGCAAAACCGCTTTCTCGACTTCCCCGTACAATGCTTCGTCGCGGAGGCGAAGCAGGTTCATTTTCAGCGCGATTGACTCGAGTTCGAGCGTGAGCTCGAAGACTTTCTTGTTCAACGCCTCGGAGTAATACCTGTTTTCCTGGAGGTAGTGCGTGAACTCGTGCATCGCGCGCATGAACTCGCAGAGTTCCTTCAGCACTGCCGGCGAGTAATCGAATTCCTTCGCCAGTTTTTCCGCGGCCTTGTCTTCGGTTCTCTCTGAAGTCATTCGAACACCTTTTTTCCCCGAAAGCTTATGTGCGTCGGTAAGATATTAATGCGGGCGGTTGTATTTCTTGAGTTTTGCAGCGAGTTTTTTCCAGTGCGCGATTCTCACCACGATGGACGCCGGCGTGAAGACCTTTCGTTTCTCGCCGGCTGCCATTGCCTGGCGGGCAAGCGTCTTAACCGGGGTCCCGAGTATTTCCTTGCTTGCATTGAAGTGAGGGTGCTGGCGGGCGGCTTTCTTCAGTCGCGCTGCCTGCGCAACCGCTTCTTCTATGGTCAGGACGTCGTGGGAGTAATCGGCTTCGCCCACGTGGAAGAAATAGTCTTTGCGCGCGGGAAGCAGGCGTTCAATCGCCGCCAAGTGCGCGGGGTAAGTCCAGCGGCCGTTGACCAGCCTTGTTTCTGGCCGCGCGCCGCATAGAATGTTTTCGTAATTAACTCCTGCCAAGGGAACTCTCACCAACGCCCCGTTTTCTTCGACGCGGTGCCTGATGCCGCGCTTGGCGAGTTCCCGCCGAATTGTTTTCACCGGAAGTTCCTGTTCCAACGCAGTCTGCCCAACATTACTTTGCTCGCGAGTATATAATTAGGAGAGCCTCCGGCGAGGATTGAACTCGCGACCCCCTGTTTACAAGACAGGCGCTCTTCCACTGAGCTACGGAGGCGTGTACACTTATTGTCGCGGTTTTGGTTTAAAAGAAGTCAGGGTTTCGCCGTTTTTTCTACGGTGCCCGCCTCGGCGTCGACTGTCACGAAATCGCCTGTTTTAATTAGTTTGGTGGCGTTGCCTGTTCCTACTATCGCTGGCTTTTTCAATTCTCTTGCAATTGTTGCCGCGTGTGACAGCACTCCGCCTTGGTCGGTTACGAATGCCGCGAATTTTGCGATGCGCGTCGCCGCGTGGGCGCTGGCGTGCTCCATTACTACCACTGCGTCGGAAGGAAGGCCGTCGAGTTGTTTTTCGTCGGCGATGACGTACGCCGTGCCAACTGCTTTCCCACCGCCGGCAGGCAATCCTTTCACTTGCGTTGCTTCGCCCGCTTTTTTCTCGTTCCACTCGCGGTGCTTCAAGTGCTCTATGCCGTACTCGAGGACTTTGTCCAACTCGAGTTCCCTCGTGTGTATAAGCAACAGGAGTTGTACGAGGGCTTGGCCGAAGGACGAGATTTCAGCGGTTTTGGACGTCGTGTGGGGCCGCGTGTTTGGGCTGTACTTCTTTTGGTGGTAAATGTGTTTGGCAAAGTCGAGTTGGCCCATGAACACGGCGGTGCGAAACAAGTCGGTGGGATGTCCTTCCAACTCGATTATTTCCGACAGTTCTTTCTCCAATTCTTTCACGGTCATGCCGGAATAGTCTCTAGCCATCGTCATCCCCCAGAGGGTTCTACTTCATTCGTTTTTTATTCCTACCGTTTTTCCCAAACTCTTACTCGCACTGCGGGAAAGTGGCCGGCGCTCCACGCGAAGTGGTCGCGCCCCAGGCCGTGAATGTCGTCCAATAATTTTCTTTCGTTGGCGGAAAAGTAGTCACCTGTTTTTTCAATGAAGCCCGCGCGCTTCAGTGTTTCCTCCAACTCAGGCGTTATGACGGGGAGCCCGTACGCTTGCGTCGCATAGCCGTTTGCCGGCGTCTCCATTGCCATGACGTGCGTTGGGGAAACGCGTTCTACGAAGGAGGCGAGTTCGCGTTGGCTCAAAATACTTTGAATTCCCTTGAGGACGAGCACGGTGTTCTTGGAGCTGCCGAGTTTTTTCTTAGCCGCCTCAATTTCCTGCGGAGTCGCGTCCTCTGCTTTCCTTTGCACGTATTCGATGCGCGCCGTCACTCGCAGTGGAGGCAGCGGAGGCCCGTCTGGAGAAACGTCGACGTACTTGCCTTCGGCGGGAACGCAGTCGTAGTCAAAGCCCATTGCCGGATAGACGAAAACGCCTTTCGTGCGGTCGAGCACGCGCCTGAAAACTTCTTTCTGCACGCGCAGGATGACGTTCGAGGGCTTGCTTGCGACGTTGAACGGCCGGTACTCCGCGCCGGGCGTTACCTGCGGGTCGTGGTAGCTCGAGGGTTTTACGCGCTCTAGTTTTATCGCGCCGGCCCACGCGAGGTGCGAGTTGGTTACGTTGAAGCCGTGTTTCGCGGCGTAATCGAGCGCCTCGGCAACAACTGGGCTGAGTGGCGGCAAGGGCTTTTGGTGCAGGCGGCGCTGCCACGCGTCTTTTAACTCGAAAACGCGGGACGCAGGAAGCCGTTCTTTTACTGCCCGGCCTTGCTCGAGCACTTGCTTGGTTCTCAGCAGCAGTTCTTGCAACGTCTCACGCCCCATGTAATTGTTTTGCGCAGCTGTTTTTATACTGCGGTGCAGTGTCTTGCCTGAGGTGAAAAGCCCATGCCGGGTGGGTACTGCGGAAAGCCAGCGAAAAAGAAGGCCAAGAAGAAAAAGTAGCTCGCCTTCGTCTTTTTTATTCTTCTTTCCTTACTTGTTTTTGCGGTAGTTTGCCTTGTTCAACGCCTTTACTGAACCGAAGAAGCTCAAGCGCGGGCCTCAAGTGATTACCCTCAAGGACGCGGCGGTCATTTCCGCGTTCACAGGGCTCCAGTGCGGAGACTCCGTGGTGGACGCGGGGGCGGGAAGCGGCTGGCTCGCAATCTACTTAGGTTCTATTGTCGCGCCTTCCGGTAAAGTGGTTTCTTACGAGAACCGCGAGGAATTCGCTTCCCTCGCGGAAAAAAACGTTTTGCGCGTCGGCCTTGAGAAAGTGGTTGAAGTAAAACGCGCCGACGTCTTCAGCGGAATCGAAGAGAGGGACGTTGACTTGATTACCTTGGACTTGGCTGATTCCGAAAAGGCTTTGGTGCACGCGTTTAACGCGCTGAAGCCGGGAGGCCACTGCGTGGGCTACCTGCCTTGCTTCGAGCAGGTAAAGAAATTCGTTTTAGAGTCGAAGAACGCGGGCTTCGAGCACGTGCGCTCCATTGAAGTTGGCGTGCGCGAAATCCTCGTCAGGGACTACGGCTGCCGCCCCGCAACAAAGGGATTGACGCACACTGCTTTTTTGTCGTTTTTGTGCAAGCCGGTGCAACAAAAGGTGAGCGAGTAAGTGCCCTTCCCTCTGCGAAAACGGTTGGAGCCGCACCCGGTTTCTCAGTACGATTCTCCGCACGGCCACGAAGTTTTTATCACGCTGCGCACGCTTCCCTGCGCGCACGCGCGCTGCAAGTTCTGCGGGCTTAAGTCGCTGGACGGGGAGTGGAGGGGCGCGGGACCGCTTTCCGAAGAAGAATTGTTTTCGCAACTGCATCACTCGATTTCGGCGCTGTCTGAAAGCGAGCGCCAGGCCACTGAAAAACTGTCGTTGATAGGAATGGCGCACTCGGTGATAACGCCGGACGTAGTTTCAACCAACGTCTTGGACAAAGGCATTTCGTTTCTCGTGGCGAGCTTTCCCAACCTGAAGCACTTGAGTTTGGAGACGCGCGCCGACATGCTGCCGCCATCAATCGTAGAACGCATTTCAGCGAATTCAGGCGTGAGAAAAAAAGGCATTTCGCTTGAGGCCGCGCTCGGCGTGGAAAGCGGCAGGCAGCGCGTGCGCGTTGCCTCGGGAAAAGGAATAAGCAACAAACAAATAATTGAGGCCGCGGCTGCGCTGGACAAAGCAGGGTGGGGCATGCGCGCGTACTTTATTCACCACGTGCCGGGTCGCCCACCGCGCCTTGCAGCAAAAGACTTGGAGGCCGGCGCCCGCTTTATGGCGCGGCTCAAGCGCCGTTTTCCAAAGCTGCCGCTTACGATGTACGTTCTGCGGGGATACGTTCCAGCCGAGTTGAAGCGAACCTTCGCGGGCTACGAGCCAGCCCGCGAAATCCAGGTCTTGAACAGCCTAAGCAAGGTCGCGGGAGTATGCGGCAAGCACGGCGTCAGCCTACTTGTTGACGTCGTGGGAGCGGACGAAGCTGCGACAAGCGCGGAGTACTCGGCGGGACAGGAAATTCAGCCTGCCTTAATCAAGTTCAACGCGACGCAAGACGCAGGCGTGCTTCATTCTGCCTGGAAGACGGTGCGGCGCAAGTCCCGCAGTCCTTAAAAACGAGTTTGCGCAATACGCTTTCATGCGATTCGTTCCCGCGCTGTTCGCCTTCCTGGTTTTCGCAGCGCTTGCGTCGGCAGTGCAGTTGCCGGACTGCGCGGGAAAGCAAGCGCGTTCGAAAGCAGAGTGTGCTTCTCCGTGCTATTTCTTCAAGCCAACGGGAGCCGCGGCGGGAACGTGCGCGTACGGCATTCT
>JBFMEM010000022.1:0-11672 GCA_040753335.1 Microcaldota archaeon | reverse complement strand
TCAAAGAAAACTCTCCCTCGATCTTCGCGCGCTTCGCAATTTCGCCGAAGTTGCCCAGCATCAAGCCGAACACGAGCACGCCAATCGCGCCGTTGCCTCCAACGAACTCTATTCCCGCGTACAACACGAAAACAATTGCCAGAGTAAGCATGTACGCAAACGGCCTGCCGTGCAGCCTGCGCAGCCCGCCCAGCCAGGCGAAGCCGGCGACCGCGCCAATGACTATTGCAATCGAAAAAGCGCTTGCAAGCTGGCCGGCAGTCTGGGAAAGCATAACCGAACCAGATTTTATCACGGGAATCAATGCGAGGGCGAAAACGACGCACAACGCGTCCGTCAAAGCCGACTCGAGGCCGAGGATAATCTTGTGCTCCTCGCCGAGCACGAGGCGGCTCACAATCGGAATGACTATCGCGGAACTCGTTCCGCCGACCACGAAACCCAGCAGCAAGCCGTGCAGGAAAGGCCAGCCGAAAGCAAACTGCATCAGAACGGCGGTAAACAAGGCCGTCAAAGCGAATACGATGACCGTGAAAACGCTTGCCTTCCCCAGTTCCTTCAACACCTTCAGGAAATTCAGGTTCAAGCCGCCGTCGAACAAAATGATTACCAAAGCAACAGTTCCCACCAACGGCGCAAGCGAAGCAATCAGAGAACCGGGCGAGGCATTCACGACGCCAAAGACGGGGCCCAGCAGCAAGCCCAACGCCATCAACAACAAAACGTCCGGAATGCGCGTCAACTCAAAAAACTCGTAGCTGACGTATCCAATAACGAGAACCATTCCGAGCATGAAGAAAAACTCGATCAAGCCAGTACACCCGTCTTTCCTAACTCCGCCGCCTTATTTAAACAATAATGCCTAAACTATGAAATGCAGGGCGATTTTGCAGGGGTAACCGCGTGCAAGCGGTCCCTAAAGCAAAGCCTGGTCAAAGAACCTTTTCTTCGGCGCTGACGCGCCTCGAAAAGCTTCACCAAAAACTCGGCCAAATGCGCGGGACTCAAGATCTGAAAGAAATCCGCGTCAAAAAGACGAGAAATCCCGTCTCCAAGCGAGTTCGAGGGTTCAAAGCACTTTTTGCAGCGCGTTCGCTTGCAAAAAGCGCCCAAAAAAGAGCGGCGTGAAAATCCCTCCCCCTGCACTTCACCGGCCAGCGCCAGCTCAAGAAAGACACTCTTTTTAATAGGATGAAGCGCTGTATAGCCGCATGTTCGCAAAATCACTTCCCGCCCTTGGTTTTCTGAAGTACTTGTTCCTGGGAGAACGCGCTTCGGTAATAATCCCCTGCTTCAACGAAGCCACGACCGTGGAGAAAGTCGTGCGCGTGGCGCGCTCGTCTCCCGTAGTCGACGAAGTAATCGTGGTCGACGACGGGTCGACCGACGGCTCGGCGGCAGCAGCGCGCCGCGCGGGCGCGCGCGTCTTCAGGCACGCGCGAAACAAAGGAAAAGGCGCCGCTGTTCTAAGCGGAGCGCGCGTTGCACGCAACGAAGTACTGCTGTTCCTGGACGCCGACTTCGTCAACGTCTCAAAGCAGGCAATTGAAGCCCTAGCCCTTCCCATAATCGAAGGCGAAGCCGAATTCTGTAAAGCGTCTTTCGAGAGAAGCGGAGGAAGAGTAACAGAACTCACTGCAAAACCGTTGCTCAAGTTCTTTTTCCCGGAAGTTTCGCTGCAACAGCCGCTCAGCGGCCAGTTTGCCATCAGGAAAGACTTCCTTCTGTCGCTCGACCTGGACCCCGGGTGGGGCGTAGACCTCTCAGTGGTCCTCGAGTCTATAAAACGCGGTGAACAAGTCATTGAAGTAAACATCGGATACGTGAAACACAAAAACCGTTCCCTAACGGACGTGTCCAAAACCGCGCATGCAGTCATCCAAATCATTCTGCAGAGGGCCGGAATGCTGGCCAACAAACACCGGCTCATAGTCTTCGATTTCGACAATACCCTCATCGCGCAAAGCAGCATTTCAGTGCTTGCGGAAAAACTTGGCTTCAAGCGCAGACTGCGCCGCGAGCGCGAAAGGTACTACCGCGGCGAAATAACGGAAGGCGAACTGACGAAAAGAATTGCTTACTTCTTCAAGGGAACGCCCGTGCACGCCATAGAAGCGACGGCAGGCAAACTGAAGAAAAAACAGTTTGCCGACGAAACCCTGGCTTACCTAAAGCGAATGGGCTACAAAACGGCAGTGGTTTCGTACGCCTTCCGCCAAATAATCTCAGAGTGCTTCCCAAAAAACATCGACTTCATAGTCAGCCCCGTGCTGCTGGAAAAAAAAGGGAGGCTGCTCGGCCGCGCATCCATCCCGCCTTACCGTGACGCGAAACACGTTTTCTGCAAAGGAAAGGCAACCAAGGCCCTCATTAAAAAAGTCGGCGTAAAGCCGGAGGAAACCATTGCAGTAGGAGACTCGGAGTCAGACGACGCAATGCTGCTCGCCGCGGGAACGCCCGTGATAGTCAACGGCAGCAAAAAAGACTTTCCAGCCATCCGCATAACCGCGCTTTCTGAGGTGATAGTCATTGCAAGCTGAACCGCGAATAGCCGTCATAATCCCTGCTTATAACGAGCAAGCGAGCATAGGCCGCGTCGTCAAAGCCGCGCGAGACGCGCTGCCGGCGGCGGAAGTGCTGGTTGTGGACGACGCTTCCACTGACGCCACGGCACGCCGCGCACGCGCTGCCGGCGCGCGCACGCTAGTACATTCCTCAAACCGCGGAAAGGGAGCGGCAATGCGCTCCGGCTTGGCGAAAACCCAAGCGGACGTCATAGTCTTTCTGGATGCGGACCTGCCGAAGCTGTCGGCCCCGCACGTCAGGAAACTCGTTCAACCCGTTTCGTCGCAAAAAGCCGATGCAAGCATAGCCTTTTTCGAAAACAAGGCCTTTCAAGGATTCACGAAAATGGTTTACGAACCCCTTGTTTCCATTGCGTTCCCCGAGTGCTCGGCCATGAAGCTGAAAAGCCCGCTTTCAGGACAACGCGCTTACTCGCGAAAGCTGTTGCGCGCGCTCGGAAGCCCCGGCCACGGCTACGGCGCAGAAGCAGTTGCCAACATCCGGCTCGCCCTGGCGAAGCCCAAGCCACGAGTACGCCAAGTTAACTGGGGAATGCTTGAAACAATCCCGAAAGGAGCGGGCAAAAAAAGAAGCTACGAACTGATGGAAGCCATACTCTCGGAAGCGCAGCGGCACGGCTGCCGTGAACTGATTTTAAAGTCGACTTACCGCCAGGTGGTCGAAGACGTGCAATACGCCGCCAAAAAACTGCTTTAATCCTAACTGTACTCTATTACGCGGCCTTCCCAAGTCTTAAGCAAAAGCCGTCCTTTCTTCCGGCCGACCAAATTGTTCGGAAGAAGAGGGACTTTACCCCAGCCGCCAGGCGCGTTCACCACGAAGGCGGGTATTGCCAAGCCGGAAGTGAATCCCCTCATCTGCCTAACTATCTCCATTCCTTTCTGGACACTGGTCCTGAACTTTCCGGCTCCGGGAACGTTCTTGCAGTGGAAAAGGCAGTAAGGCCGCACGCTTATTTTCAGGAGCTCTTGGCAAAGTTTTTTCATGACGTTGGCATCGTCGTTTATTCCCTTCAGCAAAACCGCTTGATTTCCCAACGGAATTCCAGCCCGCGAAAGCCGGTCGCAAGCAAGCGCGGCCTCCAACGTTACGGTCTTCGGGTGGTTGAAGTGGGTGTTGACGTAAAGCGGGCGATGGCGGCCCAGCATGCACGCAAGTTCCTTCGTAACCCTCATCGGAAGAGTGCACAACATGCGCGTGCCAAGCCTCTTTATTTCAACGTGACGAACGTCGTCCAGTTCCGACAGAATCCAGTGCAACTCGGCGTCCGAAAGAGCGAGCGCGTCGCCGCCAGTCAGCAGAACGTCGCGTATTTCACGGTTGTCGCGCACGTAATCCAACGCCGCGGAAATTTCGCGCAAAGATTTTTTCCTGTCCACGCCGCCGATGTTACGCTTGCGCTGGCAGTGGCGGCAGAACATGGCGCACTCGTTGGTCAAATTTATTATGAGGCGCCCAGGATAACGGCGGGTAACGCAAGGGGCTGGTGAACTGAATTCATCAGCCACGGGGTCAAGCGAAACAAGCGAGTGCGGTTCGCCGCGCGCTGGTTCACCAGCTCGAAGCCGCCCAGTATTTTCTTGCGCGCCTTCAAGTAAGGCAAAGCCAGTCTCTTTAGTTCCCGCACGCGTTTTTTAGACGCAGCCAATGCTTCGGACACAAAGTAACTTAACTCGACAGTCCAATAAAGCCCCTAAAACTCCACAATCGACGAAAGCCAAGTCAACAATCGTGGAACTACGCCCAAGCCCTCCGTCACTCAGTTGGTTTGCCGTCGTACTTTTCGGGCTCGGCTTCTGCCTCGGCCTTCGTGCGCCGCACGACCTTGTCCATGTGCTCGGGCGGCGAGTAAATAGTGTACAACTTCAATTCGGAAGTCTTCGAAGTGTTGACTACGTTGTGCCTGGCTCCCGCTGGAACTATTATTCCGCTGCCGTCCTGCACGTTGTGATCCGCGCCGTCGATTACGACCACGCCCTCGCCTTTCTCGAAGCGGAAGAACTGGTCGACAGTTTCGTGAACTTCCTCGCCTATTTCCTCTCCCGGCTGCAAACACATTAGCACCAGTTGGCTGTGCTTTCCCGTGTACAGCACTCGGCGGAAGTCCATGTTCGCCAAAGTTTCGTTCTCCAAATTTATGTCAAAACCCTTCATTCAATCACCCAATTA
Organism: Microcaldota archaeon; assembly: GCA_040753335.1. GTDB lineage: Archaea > Micrarchaeota > Micrarchaeia > Norongarragalinales > UBA8480 > UBA8480. The sequence continues at coordinate 6,917 of JBFMEM010000022.1, read as the reverse complement.
TATTGCTTAGCGTAAGAACGCGCTCGCTTATTATTTTTAGCGCCTGAAAGCAAGCCAACAAAAGGGTTAGGCGGCGGCCTAAGCAAAAAAAAGCCGTTTAAAAAGCGGAACGCAATTAGGGGTATTGCATGGACGGCAAGATAGTCATCGACCGCGATACACTCCGCGCCCTCGGAGCCGACACGCGCGTCAACATCCTCAAAAAGCTTGGGGAACGCAGGAAGACCCAGGCGGAACTTGCCGCCGAACTGGACTTGGCCGCGCCTTCAGTGAAAGAGCACGTCCAGCGCCTCGCCCAAGCAGGGCTCGTGAAGCGGATAGAGTCCGAACGCAAGTGGAAGTACTACGAACTCACCGAAAAAGGAACGGCTTTAGTGCGGCCTTCTGAAACAAGGATTTGGTTCATGCTCGCAATAAGCTTGGTTGCAATCGCCGCTTCATTCACCTCGTTTTACTCCAAACTCCAAGTTTCCACCGGCCAGTTCGCGGCCGAAGCGCCTAGAACGCTTGCAGCAGAAGCAGCGCCAGCGCTTGCCGAAACCGCCGCACTTCCCCAGGCAGTTGCCCCCGCGCTAATGGCGGTCCCGTGGCTTGAACTCGCGGTGTTCGCAGCCGCTTTAGTCGCCGCAGGCGCTTGCGCGGCAGTGCTTGCGCGAAGGCGCTAAACAAAAGCCGCTTATACCCCCCGCTCCTCTACTTCTTTGGGAGGTGGGTTTCTTGAACGCCAGAGTAGTCAGCGCGCTTTTGGTAATGGTCGTTCTGTTGGTGATAGCCGTGACTTCCTTCGCAGTAAGCTCTTACGCCAGCGGCTTGCTGGGCGGAGTCATGGAGTTTGCGGGAACCAGTGACTTCGCGAGACTTGCGGAGTGCGGCGTAACCGTTCCCCCCGCGCTGCAGGGAGTACAGCAAGACTTTGCCACAGTCATACTTCCCGCCGTATACGCCGGCGTTCCCCTGCTGCTGATAATAATCTCCCTCCTGATGTTCCTGGCAGGCGTTTACTACCAGAAGGGCAGTTCTGCAAAAGCCGAGCGGCCCAAGGCAACGCCGCCCGCAGGCAAGGAAAACCAGTAAGTGCAGCGAAGCGGTTTAAATTCCTTTCCGCTAAGTTAGTGTACGAAGGTGAAGTTTCTTGATTCTCTCAGACCGCGACATCAAAGCACGCTTGGCAAAAGGCGACTTGATAGTAGAACCCCTTGAAGACCACCAGCTTGGCCCGTCTTCGCTCGACGTGCGCCTCGGCCCCCGCCTGCGCGTGTTCAAGCTCAGCGACCACGCCATGATAGACCCGCAGAACTACTCCGACCCCCTGAAGACGGAAAGAGTCTTGGAAAGCGGGGGCCGCGTGGAAGAACACGAGTACACGACGTTGTTCGAGATGAGGAAGCCCTTCGTAGTCCACCCCCACGACTTCGTGCTGGGGTCGACGCTCGAGAAAGTAAGGCTTCCAAACGACTTGGGCGCCAGGCTCGACGGAAGAAGCTCGCTGGGAAGAATGGGGTTGCTCATGCACGCGACAGCCGGGTGGATCGACCCCGGCTTCGACGGCCACATCACCCTCGAAATAACGAACTTGGGCAAACTACCTGTAAAACTCTACATTGGAATGCGCATTGGACAACTGTTGTTCTACCAGCTTTCGTCGCCCGCCGAAGTTCCCTACAACGAAAGAAAGCAGTCCAAGTACCGCGGCGAAAAAGGCGCTACTGAAAGCAAGCTCGGCCAAGACGTGGAGTTCGCGGACAACGGCTCCTAAGGGCCTTACTTGAAACGCATTACCAGGAAAACCCTGTTCGAATCCGGGTCGTAACCCATGTCCGCAGCGAAATACGCTTGCGCCCCCCGAATTTTTTCCGCAAACTCTGGCTTTGAAAGGTTTTTCCACAACAAGACATCCACTGCCTTGTCGAAATCGCCTTCCACCACGCCCGCCACGTTCTCCTGCCACCCCCGCCTCATGGACTCCGGAGACGGCTCGACCAACAACTGGTTCTTCTGCCTGCTCGCGCTGGCCAAGTAGACGACGTGCTGCTTGCAGCCCCTGCTCTGCTCCTCGTGAAACTCAAGGGAAGGCAGTCCCAAGCCAATTCTGTAGTCGTTCACGCGCTGCCACAAGAACCTGCGCACGTCGTCAAAAGGCATTCCAAGCCCACCGAAGCCATTACGCAAAGCCGGTTCAATACGCTTGCTTTTCCCAACTAGCCAGGAGTAAAAAGCGGCTTACCGCCAAAAGTCAGCGAAAGCGCATTACGAGAAAAACCCGGCCGGCAACGCGGTCAACCGCAACGTCGGCGGCAAAATGCGTCTTCGCTTCCCTCACGGCACGCGCGTGCTCGGGCTTGCTCAAACTGCGCCAAACCAAGCGGTCGACGGCGGCCTCGAACTCGGCGTCGGGACTGGCTACGACGTTCTCCCTCCACCCCGGCCGCAAGTGGTCGGCTGAAGGCGCGGTGTACAAGTGGCCGAGCCTCCCGCTTTCAGCAGCCAAGTGCTCGGCGTGAGCCTTGCACGCCCTGCTCTCGTCCTCGTGCAACGCAAGCGCCGGCAGCCTGTGGCCAAAGCGGTAGGCGTTCACGCGCTCCAAAACGTGCTTGCGCACGTCCTCAATAGGCATGACTGGAAAGTAACGCGACGTGGTTTAAGAAAGTTGGGGTCAGAAGTCGCCGAGCACGGCCTGCTTTTTCTGCAACCCCCTTATCCTCGCCGACGGGTTGTCGACTTCGTAGTCGAGCTTGAAAAACTCCAGCCCCTCTCTCTCAAGCATCTTCAACGCGTTAGGCGTCACTTCAGGGGCAACTAGAATTCCCCTCGTCTGCCTGTCTTTCCTCTTGCTGAGTTCGTCGACGTAACGCGCCAACTGCGTGACTGCATCCAAGCCCGCCGTACGCCGCTTTACCTCTATCACGACCAATCTTTTCCTGAAGTCTTCGGCGAGGATGTCGATGGTGCCTTTGCGCACGTCGCTTTCCTTCTGGAGGGGAACTAGTCCGGGCTCGATGAGGTTGAGGTCTTCCATGAGCAAGTCGCTCAACTGGCGCTCGGAGCCGAAGACCTTGAGTTCGGCGTCGTCCTTCAACGGAAAGGCCTGCGCAAACTGAAGGGAACGAAAGTGGACTTCAATTCGCTCGAGGCCGCCGCTCGCCAGTTTCCTGCGCGCCGTCACCACCAGCTCTTCCCTCCCGTCGCATTGCTCCACCTGCGCAGCGACTGCAGCGCCGGGACCCTGGTAGTTGATTGCAGCCATTTTCTTGCTTTGGTGGACGAGGAACGTGCCGTCCGACTTTACCACCAGAAGCCGGTCGCCTTCGCTCAACTTACTGGCAGCGCGGCCTTCGTACTTGACGACGCAGTTGCCGACGAGAACTGCAGTCTTGCTCGCGGAAAGCGCGTCTTCGACGACCGCCTTCGCTTGCGAAAACGACGTCATAGCACTTCGACTTCCCCGCCGTCCGCGCGCACGACTACTTTCGAGACGTTGTGCTTGGCGACTGCGGCGAGCTTCAACAGCTTTTCCTTGGAAGGCGCCTCGATTTGTTCGAATGCCTTGTCCAACAGTCCTTCCTTCGGCTGGAACTGCTGGAGGGCGTAGACGTCGGCGAACTTGACTTGCTCGGTGACGTCGAGAATGACGTCCGGAAAGTCGTTTACCCCAGGAATTATGGTCGTGCGGAATTCCTTGAGCACGCGCGCTTTTTCGAGGAACGCGAGGCTGCGCAGCACCTGGCTCAACAAAATCCTTGGCTCGCCCTTAAAACCAGCAATTCGGCCGTACTCGGCTGCGTCCAACTTTGTTTTGACGTCCATTGCAACGTAGTTCACGTACGGAAACAAGTCGTGCAACGAATCCGGGTAGTAGCCGTTCGTGTCGATTTTTATCTTGAAGCCGTTTTCTGATAGTTGCTTGCACAACTCGGCTAATGCATTGCCTTGCATGCACGGCTCGCCGCCCGAAAAAACTACTGCCCCCAGGCTTTCCTTGTTTTTTCTCATGAAGTCGACGAAAAACCGGGTTTCCTCCTCGGCGTAGCCCGCGGCGTTGACCAACGGCGCTGAATAGCAGTAGCCGCACTTCAACGGACAGCCGGCCAGCAAAACAACTGCCGCGGCCTTTCCTGGGTAGTCGGTCTTGCTGAAGCCGACTATGCTGCCGAACCGGAGTTTCAATTCTTTTTCGCCTGCAAGCGTTTTGCGGCACGAGCAATAAAACGATTTTCCCGAAAACCATAAATACCCTTTTTCCGAAATCATTTCGGAAGTCTTCGGAGGTTGAGACGGAAATGTATGTTGAGGTCAAAGTGGGCAAAAAAGGGGAGCTGGTAGTGCCCGCCATAATGCGCAGAAAACTAGGAATTCTTCCCGGAGCAATGATAAACCTGAATCTGTCCGAAAACAAGATAGAACTGTTTCCAAAAGACCCGAACGTGATGCAAAAAATAAGGGAGTACTCAAAAAAACACGCGACTGACACTTCGAAATGGGTTCTGGGGGACCGCTTGTACGAAGAGGTGCTGGGTTGAACTACTTTCTCGACACCAACTTGTTCATTTTCGCGTTCTACGAAAAAAGCGCGAAGGGCGAGCGCGCCCAAAACATTCTTGACGAAATAGTGCGCGGAAAGGCCCGCGCCGCGACTTCGGCACTGGTTTTGGACGAAGTAATGTGGGCAATCACGAAAAACTATTCCTCAACTGAAATTCCTTCCGTAATAGAACGCGTCTACGACGTGCCGAACGTCGTCGTCATAGGCGTCGACGCCGAAGCCCCCCGTTTGGCCATTGAAGTAATGAAAAAATACGGGCTAAAACCCCGAGACGCATTCCACGCGGCGACAATGCTGCAAAACGAAATTTTCACAATAGTTTCAGACGACGCGGACTTCGACCGCGTGAAAGAAATAAAGCGCAAGCCGATTTGAGCAACAATGCTTAAAACAATTCTCGCGATCGCAGGCGCGCTCATGTTCCTTCTGCTCATTTGGTACTCGGGGCCGGCCGCAGTATGGAACGCCGTAACGCAGGCAAACCCCTTGCTTTTTGCCGCAGCGCTTGCCTGCCTGCTGCTTCTTACAGCACTAAAGGGACTGCGGCTGCACGCGTTACTGCAGCACGCAGGCCGACTTAAACGACGCGAGGCCCTCGCCGTGTTTTCGTTCGGCCAGCTTACCAACCAAGGCATCACGACCCTCTTGGGGGAAGTGGCGAAGGGAGCGCTGTTGAAGAAAATCCACGGCTTTTCCTTCTCCAACTCAATGGGAGTCATTCTCGTCGAACGGGGCTACGACTTTCTCTTCACGGTCTTCTTCGCCGCAATCGCCTTGGCGAGCCTCCGGCCCGACTGGCTTCCCTTCCTAGCCCTCCTCCTCGCCGTCGCCTTCTTCGGCGTCGCGGCAGCGGCGTTTGCGCCAAGCAAGTGGTTTTCCTTCCTCAAGCGCTGGAAAAAACTCTGGGAGTCGGCTGCAAAGTTCAGGCACGGCATCGTCGGCCTGCGGCCCCAGGCCCTCTGTCTGGCATTCGCGTTCTCCGCAGTCGCGTGGTTGTTCGAAGGTCTCGGAAACCACTTTATTTTCTCCGCCCTCGGAATCCAACTCCCCTTGCTTACCGTGTTGGGAATAACGTCGGCTGGCCTCATAGTGGGGTTTGCGACAATGATTCCCGGCGGCATCGGCTCCCGCGAAGCAACCATGGTGCTGCTGTACTCGGCGGCCGACATTTCAGCTCCGGCGGTAATCGCGCAAGCACTGCTCTACCGCATTGGAATGACCGCAGTCAGCCTCGCCGCGTACGTGGCGGCGGGAAAAAAATAGTTTCGGCTCACCTGCGCCTAACCAGCTTTTTTCAAACAAGTAAAGCCAGTGTTGCATCAAACGCCCGCTCTTCTCTCGAGTTCGGCCGCAAGAGTCAACGCGTCTGTTTTCCAAGCGGCTGCGTCGCGCGGCCGCAGCGCCAACGGAATATAAGGGTTCACGAGATTCCGCAATTCAACAAAGTCCGCGCCGCGGAGGCGCCGTGCGGCCGCCAACAAAAACTCTTTGACCGCCTGGCTGCGGCCGTCGGCGGAAAGCATTCGCCGCACTGCCGCCGGAAAGTCTTGCGAAGTCTTTCCAATGCCGCGCACGACGTCAAAAACGTCTTTTCCTTCGCAGCGGTCGGCCAGCGCAGAAATCTTGCGCGCCACCAGCCCATCAAGCGAATAAGCCTGCAATCCGCCTACGGCACGCGCCGTGAACGAAGAACGAGCCGTCACTCCCTTGACGACGTCCTCCCATGCAATGGCGGGTTTTACTGCAAAGTCAAAGCGCACGAAATCCTTGCGGCCCAAAGGAGAATCGAATTCCAGTTCCACTTGCAGGGAAGGCTCGCGCCGTCCAAGCCGACGAATGCCGCGGGGCGTGAAGCCGACAGCCTGCATGAAGACGGAAACACGTTCAACAAACTTCCGTGCGCTTGCGAGGTCGCGTACTGCGGCGAGGTCGAAATCCAAGTCCTCTGAAAAACGCTGGGCCCCTTCCCCGAAGTAAATCTTGTTCAAGGCAGTGCCGCCCTTGAACACCAACTCGGTTCCGCCCTCGAAGCCCACGAGTTCGGCCAGCGCGTCGAAAACACGGAATTCCTTGACGACGAAATCAAGCGGCAAGCCGTGCTTTGCGGACAGGAGACGGCATGAATCCAAGTCAAGTTCAGCCAACGCCATAATTCCTCAGCCCCCGCTTCAAGCCAGCGGACTCCAGCACGCGGCGCAACCGCGCCAAAAAAACCTCGCTGTCTCCCTCGAATGCTTTCACGTAACTCCAGAACTCCCTCCACTCGGCTCCAGTCAATCGAGCGGCCTTGAACGCCTTTGCTGCCCCACCCCCCCCACCCCCCTACTCTGGAAGGTGGATGCAGTCGTACAAAGTCTTAGGCCGCGAGGAAACCACC
>JBFMEM010000021.1:0-11760 GCA_040753335.1 Microcaldota archaeon | reverse complement strand
GTTGTCTGAGTCCTGCGCATCAAGTCCCTTCTCAGTTTCCGGTTGTGCGAAAAACAAGGAGGGTTGACCAGGCTCTGCCACCCCTGCGCGTTATTATATTGAAAGTGGGATTTATTTAACAATGTCTTCTGAAGCTGAAGAATCCAAAGGCGTTTCCCGCCGCAAGTTTTTGCGAGCGCTTGGCGGGGGCGTGGCTGGCGGCAGCGCAGTTGCGTTGGCGGGCGGCCGCGGCGTTTACCCTGGCCTCAAGCCAATGAATCCCAAGCCGGTCGAGCCAGCGAAAAACCAGGCAATAATACTGTTTTCAACCTTCTCGTACATGGTGCCTGACAAAGAAGCCGCTGCAGTGACTATAGGCCTAGGCGCTGCTGCTGGAAGTGTGGCGGCCTCCGCCGTTAAGCGGCCGTTGACGCGACGGCGATTTATTAACTTAGCCGCGGGGGGTGCTGCTCTTGCAGAGATCGGCGCCGTAGGCAGGGCGGTGAAAGGAGTGCGTGAGGAAATAGCTCATCAGGTTGAGCTGGCTGCTGACTTGCGGGCTGCAGGTTATGCGGTTAGGAGAACGTCGTCTTTGAAAAGATTTAACGAACTGCTTGAAAAGGCTTCGAAGAACCGGCATCCTGATGCTAAGACGATTGTAGTAGTGGACGCTCACGGCAGGTTGATGCGCGATAAGCCCGGCAGTCCTTCTGTAATAACGGACGGAAAACGGGCTCAGCAGTTGGATAAGCTTGCGCGGGCGCTTTCGTTAGTTCCAGGCAGGACTTTTTTGGCAATTAACAGCTGTCATTTTCAGTTAAAGCCGTTTAAAGAAGGACTGGAAAAGGGGCGGCTAAGTGTTTTCTCCGGCAATAGCACAAACCCTGAGCAACGTGGTGCAAACCACCTTCCTTTTTTTTACGCGCTGAGGAAAGGCCTCAGAGGCCGTCAAGTAGTGCGTGCCACCAGAGAAGCGGCGGAGGAAGCAAGCCGCAAAATTCCTTTGGGCTCTCGCGTGCTTGGTTTAGTAGGAGGAACAGGTTATTTGAGGGCGAGCGGGCCCGAAATTTTTTAGCGAAAGGCGAGAGGGGCGACGACGGGGTTTTTAAGCTTCTTTAACCAAATTTTTGCGTTTTCTTTTGTCTAGAGCGGGTTGTGTTGATTCCCAATTTTTACGAGAAAAAAAACTACCGGCTTCTCGCAGCCATTCCCATCGTTCTGTTAGTGGCGTCGCTTGCGGTCATCTTCCTGAACGGCGTGCCCACCGGAATCGAGCTGCGGGGCGGCTTGAGGATAACCGTCCAGTCCTCGCAGCCGGTTGACGCGGCGTTGCTGGAGCAGAGGCTTTCGCCCTATTCCAAAGAGGTTTCGGTGAGGAGCTTCGAAAACCCGTACGGCGCTGGAACCGAAGTTGAGTTGAGCAACAACGAGGCGCTCGAAGAAGCGGCGAAGCGCCTCGAGGGCCTCGAGGCGCTGGACAAGCAGCTGCTTGGAGCGGAGCTTAACACTACTTACTTAGCTGAGCAGGCGCGCAACGACTCGTCGCAGGCAGCCGCGGCTTACGCGGCGCAGCAGTCCGCGACCGAACTGCGGGGCAGAATAGTTTCCGAGGTTCAGGCGCTCTTGGGCTCCATCGGCTCGTCCGCCGCAGTGCCTTCTGACGCGCACGAGGCAGTCAAGCTCTCGCGCGACGAGTTCGCGGCTGCTAAAAGCCGTTACCGGGATGAATTGCTTGCGATAGTCAAGGAGGCGGCGCCGGGGGCGGCGGTTTCGCTCAAGGAAGTCGGCAGCGTGCTGAGCGCGTTTTTCTTCGTCAAGACGCGCGAGTTCGTCATCTACTCCTTCATTCTGTCCGCGATAGTCGTACTGGTAATATTCCGCTCGGGCATTCCGAGCATTGCAGTAATTTTCGGCGCCGCAACAGACATAATCGTGACGCTGGGGGCGATGAGCTTGTTGGGCCTTCCGCTCAACCTCGCTACCGTGGCGACGCTGTTGATGCTCATCGGATTCGCGTTGGACACTGACATGCTTCTGACAATAAGGGTTCTCAAGAGGACCGAGGACTCGCCGCCAGTCCGGGCTTTCGACGCCTTCAAGACGGGCGCGATGATGAACCTGACGAGCATAGTGGCGTTCGGCGTGCTGGCGATATTCGGCTTCTTGCTTCAAATCGAGACCTACTACCTCATTGGAATGGTTGCGGTCATCGGCAGCTTCGTGGACTTCTTCGCGACGTGGTGCGCCAACGCGGCGATAGTGCTGTGGTATGTGGAGCGCAAGCAGGGCGTGAGGGCGTAATGGACTGGAAAGCTCTTGCAGGGGACAACCGCATTCGGCTCGCGGCGGTATGCGTAGCCCTCGCGCTCGTCGTGCTGTTCCTGCGGGACTTCAACCCCGCGACTGTCGACACCAACTTCGGAATAGAGTTCACCGGAGGAGTCCGCATTCCCATCACGCTTGAAAAGTCGGTCGACCCCGCCACCATGGCGACCATGGTTGAAGTCATCAAGGCGCGCATAAACAAGTACGGCTTGAAGCAGTCTGTTGTACAGCCGCTCGGGGACCGCGAGATAGTCGTTGAAGTGCCGAAAGCCGACTCCGACGCCATAAAAAGCATCGAGGCGCTGTTGCGCGAGCAAGGTAGGTTCGAAGCGGTAATCGACGGCAGGCCAGCGCTTTCAGGCGAAGACATGGTTGCGGTCGGCGGCGCCGGCAGCGAGGCGACTCCAAAGACATCGCATTCCGACAACTGGGAAATCGACTTCGTGGTCCGCAGGGAAGGCGGCGAGCGCTTTGCCCAAGCGGCGTTGGGCAAGGCCGACTACCCCGTGTTTCTTTTCCTGGACCGGCCGGAGAACGCGGCGGTGATAGTCGATAAGAATGCCTTCAACTTTTCGCAGGGCCTGGCCTCTTCGAAAGCGGTTTCCGAAGCGCTGCACAAGGAAGGCGACGACATTCTGTTGATTTACGTCGACGACTTCGGCCGCGACAAAGCCCTTTTGACAAACCGGTCGAAGGTAGTGGTAAGCAGCGCCTTGAAAGAAACCAATCCCTCGGTTTACGCCGAGATTCAGGCAATGGGATTCAAGCCCCTTTCGGAAATAGCGGTAGAACAGCAGAATGCGTCCAACGTTTCGTCGAAGATTCTCGTAGAGAAGGACGCGGCGGACATGGCCCCCTCCTTTTCTACTGCGCCAGGCGGCGGAGTCACGCGGTGGCCTGCAATCGGCCTGCTTTCCGCTCCTGTCTTGAGCGCTGGCTTGGCCAACGGCTTCGTGTCCCAGTTTTATTCAATCAACGGCGCGGCAGTGGGCGACACTGCCGAGGAAAAAGAAGCCTATGCCTTGGCTGAAATAAAGCACCTGAAAAGCGTTTTGTCGGGGGGAAGGCTGCCAGTAAACACGGTGATAGGCAGCTCGTACGTCGTGGCTCCCTCGCTGGGAGCGCGTTTCCTGAGCTACAGCTGGATCGCGTTGTTGATTGCCATCCTCTTGGTTTCGGTCGTGATAGTCTTGCGCTACCGGAAGTGGGTTCTCGCGATTCCAATCATCGCGACCAACGTTTCCGAGATAGTTATTCTCGTCGCGATTCTCGGCGCAGTAGGCACCGTTGACCTCGGAGCAATGGCGGGGGTAATCACGTTAATCGGAAAGGGAGTGGACGACCAGCTCATCATCACGGACGAGGTTTTGAAGCGCAGGCGCGGCGAGGCGGCCGAGGAGGAGAAGCAGGACGCGCGCGCCGCGAAGGAAAAGCTCGCGAGGGCCTTCTACGTCGTCTTCACCACTGCTGGCGTGGCGGTTGCGTCAATGATTCCCCTGATTCTCTCAGGCGTGGTTGAAGTAATCGGCTTCGCGCTCGCTACGGTAATCGGTTTGCTGATAGGAATATTCATCACGAGGCCGGCTTACGGCGCGTTGATGGAAGCGCTGTTCAGCAAAAGAGAGTAACTATTTCTGCGCTTGTTTTTCGCGCAGCGCCTTGCCTAGTTCGGCGCGGCGCTTGACTTGCTCCATGTACTTCTCGCGTTCTTCGGGCTTCAGGGTTTTTTCCATTATGTACTTGACGAAGTCTTGGCTGGACTGCGACGCGTCCAGCAAAACCGCCTGTGCCTCGTCGAGGTTGAGCTTTACCTCGCTCGGCTTAAGTATTTCAACTGACGCCGGGCCGTAGGTGAGCGCGATGTTGTGCAAGTCGGCGAAGGCCTTCGTGAGAATCTTGACTTCGCCGTAGCTCGAGTAAACGCCTTTTTCGTTTGCCTCGACCGCGCCCGCTATCTCGCCCGCGCAGTAAAGCACTCCCTTTTCCTTCGTAAGGCGGCCAACCAAGTCGACCAAGGCGTTTTGCAGCGCTTCCTTGTCCGTGCCCTGTGCGTCGAAGTAAAGCACTGCCCTCACGGCGCCGGCTTTAACGGCGTCGTCCATCAGTTTTTCCACGTCTTTCTGCGATGGCTTCTCCAAAGATTGCACCTATACTTTTTGTAGCAGTCCTCCTCTAATTCGGTAGCGGTGCGCCGAGTCGCGGCAGCACACGAAGTCTTCGCCGCGCTTGGACAGCTTTATTGAAAAGCCGTGCTGGAAATAGCATTCCGCGCAGTTGTGAATCAAATCGTCTCCGATTACTGTCATTGCTCAGAACCTCCGTTTGCGTTGCTGCAGCTTTTTGAGTCATGCTTTTATAAAAACAGCGTTTTAATACCTTTCCCGCCGGCTGGTTTCAAATGGATGCTTACTCTGCGTTGGAACTGTTTTTGTTTATACTCCCCGCGTACATAGCCAACGCCGCCCCCGTTGTTTTCAGCGGCGGCCCGAAGCTCGACTTGAAGCGGGTTTTTTTCGACGGCAAACGGCTTTTGGGCGACGGCAAGACGCTTTTCGGCTTTCTCGGCGGATTGGGCAGCGGCGTGCTCGCGGCAGTTGTTCTCGCGTTTCTCTTGCCGTCGTTGTTCGTCGTTGCCGCGCCTTCGTTTGAAACAAAAGTCTTCGCCGGCTTCCTTCTTTCCTTTGGCGCGCTGTGCGGCGACTTGATAGGCAGTTTTTTCAAGCGCAGAATAGGAATGGCGCGCGGCGAGCCGTCGATACTGCTAGACCAGCTTGCTTTCCTGTTAGTCGCGCTCGCGTTCGCCAGCCAGTACTACCCACCATCCGGCGCGGGAATTGACGGCCTGTTGCTTCTGGTTGCCTTGACGTTCGTGCTGCACTTGTTTTTCAACGCCTTGGCGCACCGGCTGCGCCTAAAATCAGTGCCGTGGTGAAAATGCTTTCGGCCTTCGAACGCGCTTTTCTAGCCAAGTTCCTCGTCCTGTTCTTCGTTCCCTTTACGGCGCTTCACTTCGTCGACGCCTCGTTGCTTAACGCCGCGGTTGCCTCATCGGAACACGCGGCCCTTTCCTTCCTCGGTTACGACGCGGCCGCGTCGGGCTCCGACTTGTTCGTCGACGGAACGCATTTTCGCATAGTCGTCGACTGCACTGGCTTGGTGCTGGTACTGTTGTTGTTTGCGCTTCTCTTCGCCACTCCCTTGAAGAACGCCGTGCGGCTGCGCGCGCTCGCGGTTTTCGCGCCGTTTCTCCTGTTCTTCAACCTCCTGCGCCTCCTGCTTACTCTCTCAGTGGGAGCGGTGCTCGGCCAAGCGGCGCTCGAAGCAGTCCACGTCCTCCTGTGGTTCGTCGACTCTGCAGTGGTTTTCTTCATCTGGATGCAGGTCGTGGGCGTGCGCTTGAGCTGGCGCGTCGCGGGAATGAAGCTATAAATTGATTGGCCGCCAGAATATTCCGTGTAATGAATAGCCCCGTCGTCTAGCGGCCAAGGATAAACTGTTCTGGCTTCAGCACGGTTCCTTTAAGGAGGCTCTGGACCTCTTGACAGCGGTTCGAATCCGCTCGGGGCTACTTCCTATTAATAAGATTAAAAAACGCGGGGTAGCATAGTTTGAACAGCGGCTTTTGCTGGAGCGTTTTCATGCGCCCGATTAGCGAAACTACGTCTATTTGCCCCGACTGCGGCAGGCTCTTACCCGCCTCTATCTACGAGGAGGGCGGGAAGGTCTGGATTTCCAAGGACTGTCCGAACGACGGCAAGACCACTGAACTCTACTTCGGCGACTACGAGATGTACGAGCGCTTCAGGCGCTTCAACCATGAGGGCCGCGGCATCGAAAACCCCGCGGTAACGAAGAAAGACCCAGTATGCCCGCTGGACTGCGGCTTGTGCAATCTTCACTCGTCGCACACTGCGCTCGCGAACGTCGTGCTCACCAACAGGTGCGACTTGAGCTGCTACTACTGCTTTTTCTACTGCAAGGAAGGCGACAAGGTCTACGAGCCGACGATGGAGCAGTTGAAGCAAATGTTTCGCGCCCTCCGCGGCGAAAAGCCGGTTGCATGCAACGCCCTCCAACTTACTGGAGGCGAGCCTTGCCTGCGCGACGACTTGGTTGACATAATCAAGCTGGCGAAGGAAGAGGGTTTCGAGCACGTGCAGCTTAACACTAACGGCATCCGCCTTTCCCACGACTTAGAGCTGGCGAAGGCAGTCCGCGAAGCGGGCGTCGGAACGCTTTACATGAGTTTCGACGGCGTGAGCGCGAAAACGAATCCGAAGAACCACTGGGAAGCGCCTGCCGCGCTTGAAAACTGTCGGAAGGCCGGCATAGGCGTCGTGCTCGTTCCGACGATAATCCGCGGCGTGAACGACCACGAGCTCGGCGACATCATTCGCTTCGGCTTCAACAACCTCGGCGTAGTGCGCAGCGTGAACTTCCAGCCAATTTCGATAGTCGGCCGCGTGCCCAGGCATGAACGTGAGAAAATGCGCGTAACCATTCCCGACGCCATCAAGAAAATAGAGGAACAGACCGGCGGCCAGATAGGCAAAGAAGATTTCTATCCCATTCCTTGCGTTTCGACGATTACGCAGCTCGTCGAGGCCTTCAGCGGCGCCCCGCAGTACGACTTGTCTTCCCACTACGCGTGCGGCGCCGGGACGTACGTATTCAAGGACGGCGACGACACGGTGCCCATAACGCGTTTCGTGGACGCGCAGGCGATGTTCGAGTACTTGGGCGACTTGGCGCGGCGCGTGAGGGAGGGAAAGAACAAGACCGTCGCCAAGGTGGAGCTGCTCGCCAAGCTGCCGGGCTTCATCAACAACAAGCGCAAGCCCAGCTGGCTCAAGTTATCCAACCTCTTGTTCAACGCCTTGGCGAGGCACGACTACAAGAGCATAGGCGAGTTCCACAAGCGCGCGCTGTTCATTGGAATGATGCACTTCATGGACTTGTACAACTACGACGTCGAGCGCGTCAAGCGCTGCACGATTCACTACGCCGTGCCCGACGGCAGGATAATTCCCTTCTGCGCCTTCAACGTCATTCCGGAGAAATACCGCGACGAAATCCAGGCGCGCTACGGCATTTCGCAGGAAAAGTGGGCCGCAAGGACGGGGAAAAAGGTTTCCGACGATTTTTACAAACGCGACCCGGCGCTCGTCAAGAACTGTCCCTGCGAGTACTGCGCGAAAACGAAATGAAAAAAGCCCGCGTGCTTGGGAAGTGGATATAAAGAATAACCCTCAAAGGATAGTTAAAATTAGAACAAGTGATTATTCGGAGGAGATCTAATGGGTGCTCGTCCGCGCAAATGGAAGAAGAATCTGGTTTTCCTAAGCTGGGAACGCCGGCTTTAAACACAAAATGCGCTGGAAGTGGGTCAAGAAACGCAGGAAGAGAATGAAGCGCAAGCAGAAGCGCCGCGTCGGCGAACTCTAGTTCACTGCGCTACGACGAAGTAGACGCCCGCAATCATTAGGCCGCAGGCCGCTGCTTTTGCGGCAACGTTTTTTTCGTTGAACAGCGAGCCGCCGGCAACGGTTGCGAAAAGCGTGCTTAACCTCTTTACTGGAATGACGAGGCTGACGTAGGTTGCCGCGACCGCGCTTGCGAAGGCCAAGCGGTTTACTACTGTGAGGGCGGATATCGTTCCAAGGGCTTTCCAGTCCCTGCGGAAAGCCGCCGCGGCGTCCCTGAAGTTCCTGCCCGCTATTGCGGTGAACAGCAGCAAGTAGTTCACGGCAAGGAACAGCTGAATCAATATTATGTAGGATACGGCGGTCAGGGAGTTGAGGGCGATCTTGTCCGCCAACGCGGTGAAGGAAAAGAGAACCACTCCCGCAAGCATTATCCACGTGTACTTCGCCTTCGCGACGTCCAGCAGCTTGAGGGGGGAGCCGTACACCGCTGCTTCAAGCAGGTAAACGCCGCCAACCATGAGCAGCGCGCCGCCCAACTGCGTGAATGAAAGCGATTCGCCCAGGAAAACCGCCGCGAGGAAGAGGAGCAGGAGGGGGCTCACGTTCGCAAGGGGAATGACTGACGAGAGTTCTTCGTGGCGCATGCTCTTGAGAATCATCCAGTGGCCAAACAAACTGAACCACGAGACGAAGTAGACGAAGAGAACCAGCGAATTGTCCAACGACCCGAAGTCGACGAACACCAGCAGCGGCAGCGAAAGCACTAGGTTAAGCACGGCGGAGAATGAGGAGAGCTGGAGAGAATGCTCGTTGTTCAGCGTTTTTTTCTCCAGCAGGGAGAGAACGGCGGTTAGCACCGCGGACGCCAGCGCAAGGACGAGCCAGATCAAGGGGGAATCACTTCACCATGGCGCGCACTACGTACCTGCCGCGTTTCTCTATTCCGCTCAACCGGGTTAGCACGGCCGCCGCGTTTTTATTGCCGCGCGAATATCCGCCGAGGAAGGCGTTGAACTGCTTTTCTGAAACGCTTTTCTTGAACAACAGCACGTCCGTCGCCTGTTCCTCCAACTCGCTCGAGTAATCAGCCAGGCCGAAGTCGATGAGCCAGACCCTCTTGCCGTCGTCTGCAATGAAGTTTGAGGTAGTCGAGTCGCCGTGCACTATTCCGGCTTCGTGCAGTAGCGCGAGTTGTTCGCCGGCTTGCTCCAACGCGTTTTCGGAAACGGCGTTGCGGAGCAGGACTCCGCTTATTCGGCTTATGAAGAGTTCATTGCGCGCTTCGTCAACGTGCTTCACGAGGGGGCAGCGGACGCCATTTTGCTTGGCTGCGGCGAGGACGCGGGCTTCTTTCCTCGTGCGCTCGCCGCGCAGCCGCCTGTCGAGTTCGTACACTCGGTAGGCCTTGCGCACGCGCCGCTTGCACAACGCGGGTTCCCCCAGAAAGAGGCACTCGAAGACCTCTGCTTCGGCGCCCTTGCCCACCTGGTTCACTAGCGGCTTTCTCCCCGTTTCTTGAAGTACTCTAGCTGTGAGAGGATTTCCTTCGAGGAAAGCGGGCCTTCGCGCACTACCGCCGCCGTCTTTTCCCGCATGTCGATGACGGTCGAGGGCATTACGGGAACGAGGTTGCCGGCGTCCAGAATCAAGTCCACTTTCTGGTTGTAGCGCTGCTTGACTTCCTCTATTTTGTAGACGGGCAATTCCCCTGCGGGGTGGGCGCCGGTTCCGGTTATGGGCAGCTCGCTTTCCTGCGCGAGCAGCCTCGCGACAATGTTGCTTGAGATGCTGAAGGCCACTCCGCTTTCGCTGAGGCTGTCGGGAAGGTTTTGCTTGTCGACTATCAGCGTCAAGGGGCCGGGCATGAACGACTGCGTGAGGAACTCGGCTTCGTCGTTGAGCTTCGTGTACTGCCGCGCCATGCGCAGGTCGGACACTATTATTGAAATGCCCCGCTTCTCCAGCTTGCCTGCCTTTAATTCGATTATTTTCTTTACCGCCGCTTCGTTCGTCGCGTCAGCGGCCAGCGTGTAAGAAGTTTCAGTGGGGGTTATGACCACGCCGCCTTTCTTGATCACCTGCGCCGCTTGCTCCACTATTTTGACGAGTTTCTCGCGGTCGCGCCTGTCGGTCGGAAGCGCCAGGACTGGAGTCTCGCCTTTGTTTGACTTCAATTCAACCACCCTCGGGGTAAGAGGATTGCTACCACTCTATTCTCTGGCTATCTATTCTTATTCTTTGCTGCGGCAAGCTCGTGACAGGAACCGCGTCCGCGCGCAGCATTTGGAGGCCGGTCAGGGCTATCATGGCCGCATTGTCTCCGTTGTACTCGTCCGCAGCAACGCAGAAGCGCGCGCCCTGCTCGCTCGCCATGAGCGCGAGCATTTGCTGCAGGCGCTTGTTGCGCGCGTTCCCTCCGCAGAGCAGTACTTCGTGGTTCCGCGTGTGGCACAAGCACCGTTCAGTCGCTTCGACGAGCATGCTGAACGCCGTTTCCTGCACGGAAAAGCACGCGTCCGCCTTTTCCTGCCGCGTCCGCGGCCTCGTTTTCTTTAGGGAGGTGAGCATTCCCGAGAAGGCAAAGCTCATTCCCTTCACGGTGTAAGGAAGGCTCGACAGTTTTTTTCCTTCTGACGCGAGCTTCAGCACGCCCACGGCGTCAGGCGGCTCGAGGGCAAGGATTCTGCCCGCGTTGTCCAACAGGTTTCCCACGCCGATGTCGAGGGTTTCGCCGAACACGCGGTAGCGCTTGTCCTCGAGCGCGAAAACTTGGCTGTTGCCCCCCGAGACGTAAACCACCAGCGGGGCCCTCGCGCCGGTGAAAAACCGCGCGACTTCCACGTGGGCAACTGCGTGGTTTACTGGAACCAGTGGAACGCCGAGGAACTCGCTCAACGCCTTTGCGCCGACGTAGCCGGCGTGCAGGCAGTGGCCTATGCCGGGGCCGTAGGAGTAGGCGACGGCGTCGAGTTCAGCTGCTTTCGTCTTTGCTTCCGCAAGGGCTTTTTCGAGCGTTGGGCCAAGGAGCTTCGCGTGGTGGTCTGCCAGCTTGCGTGGAACGTAGCCCTCCGCCGTCGAAGGGTATTTTTCGATTACGTTGGACAAGACGCGCGTGTTGCCGGGGCTCGGCTTCGTTTTCTTCAAGGCCTTTGACTCGACTACTGAGACGCCGAGCGTGTGCGCCGTGCTCTCTATTCCCAGCACCTTCATTCAATCAAGCTCCGGAAACGCTTAGTGCAACCGCTATCGAAACCGCGTTGTAGGCCGCGTGCGCCACGATGACCGGGAGGAGTGCATTGTTTTTGCGCACCCACTGGCCGAACACGATGCTCACCGAAAACGCGGCAATTATTTCCGCTATAGACCCGTACCCGTAGTGGAGGCCGGCGAAGGCGGCGCTTGACAGCACTACGCCAATCTTTTTTTGGAGGTAGCCGCGGAAAAACGTTTCCTCGGCAAGCGGCACGACTGTTACTGCGAGCGCCAGCGCCCACCCCGGCTGCTGGAGGATGAAGTCGACTATTTTTTCGGTGTCAAGCAGGCCGGCGGCGTTGAGGAGGGTTCCTTCCACTATCAGGAGGGCGAGGCAAAAGACAAAGAGGAAGAGGCCCTGGCCCAGCTGCAGGAACGGCTTTCGCGAGCTGAAGCCAAGGAACTCGGTTGACTGGCGGAGGGTCTTGCGCTCGAGCGCAAGCAAGGCGAAGGGGGCGGCGAAGAGAAGAAGCGAGAGGGGAATCATTGTGCCGACTTGATTTCAGTATAGCCGCACTTGCCGCACGAGCGCCGGTTCTTGTGTTCCGCGAGGCGCGACGCCGAACCGCATTTTGGGCAGAACTTGCGGGGCTCGTATTTCTTGGTCACGCGTTCTTTTTTTCCAGCCATTCGAACACCTTACTTCTTGGCTTCCTTTTTCTCGGCTTTAGCCTTTTTTTCCTTTTCAATCGCTTTTCTTGCTTCTGGCGTCGAGTACAGCTTCGCCTTCACGACCGCCGTGTCGCGGCCGGTCTTGTGCTCTATCCTGGCTATCACG
>JBFMEM010000020.1:0-11894 GCA_040753335.1 Microcaldota archaeon | reverse complement strand
GGAGACGCCGCTGCAAAGCCCAAGACGCCGACTGAAAAAAAGACCACCACGCGCAGAACGAAGTGATGAAAGTTGCCTGAAGAAACACTCAACGCACGCGCCGAAGTGGAACGGATGGCCAAGGAATTCAAGGCCCGCGACATAAACGTAAAACAACTTGAACTCAAGCTGCGCTACGCAGTCAAAACACACGGCGCGGAAGCAACAGCGCGCGCAGTGCACGAAGTCGCGCGCGACTCGAGATTCGACGAAGTGCTTCCTGCCGTATTCCGCGCCGCCGCCAAAACCAAGGCGCCCGAATTCAAGGCCGTGCTGCAAAAGTGGTTCGAAAACAGCGGTTTCAGCCGCCACGCGGCCGAAGGCCTCGCCGAATACGGGCAAGACGTCGCGCCGTACTTCGCGGCGTACGCGTCCAAGCCCCACCACGAGCCCTCCAACAGAATAACAGCCCTCAAAAAACTCGCGCAAATAGATTACGCAAACCCGGCTTCCGCGGCCGACGTCGTCAGCGCCGTCGCAAGAACAGCGGCCACCGACGGCAACTACCTCGTGCGCAAGACCGCGCTTGAAACAACGCGGGAAATAACAACGCCGGACCTCCCGCCGGAAACCCTTGCCGACGCCACGGAATGGCTGTTGAGCCGCACGCCAAAACAGGAAGACGAAATCCTCATCCACCAAATGGCGTTGAGCCGCGTGCTGTCATGCGCGCAGCACGTCCTGCGCCTTAACAAGACCGAAGAAGCAAACCGCGCCGCCTACCGCATAGCCGACGCCGTGTCCAAGGCAACGGCCAAGCCCGACGACTTCGTCCGGGGCTTGGCGGCGACAGTGCTCGGCCACCTCGAAGCCTACGGCGGACGCTACGCCAACACTCTCGGCTTCATCGCCACGAATCCTGCAACCTCCGAAAGCGTGAGACGGGATGCGGCGGCGGCCCTCGCCAGCGTCGCAGAATACGCCCCGTCGAACTTCAGGAAAAAAATAGCCGAAGACCTCGCAAAGGCGTTGCCGGACGAAGAAAACCCGTTGACCGCCGCGTCAATGGCCCAAGCGCTCCACAAGCTGGGCGAGGCCGGCCAAGAAAAACTCTGGCAACTCTTTCACCACCCAAGCGAAGCAGGCCGCATTGCCGCCTACTGGGTTGGAAGAAACCCGGTAAACACGTCGCAGCTGCTGACGCTGTTGCACGACAAAAAACCCCTGCTGCAAGCAAGGGCAGCAGCCGGACTCGGAAGCCTGCGCTTCGCACCGCCCAAAGTCGATGCAGAACTCGCATTAGCCGCAACCGACGAAGACCGGGCGCTTGAAGTACGAAAGGAAGCCGCGCGCTCCCTCGTACTCCGCGGAAAGCCCGGCGTTGCCAAAAAACTTTTTTCCGAAATCGAACGCGTGAGCAGGCCTTCGCGCATTTCAACGCCCGGCAGAAAAACCGGAAAGCCTTAAAGCCCGCCGCCGCTTTTTCTCTGCATGCCCGAAAAACTCCACGAAGCGCTATTATACGAGCCGGCTGAAAACAAGGCAGTCCAGTGCAGGCTCTGCGCCCGCTACTGCAAAATCCCCGACGGCAAACGCGGCTTCTGCCTCGTGCGCCAAAACCAAGGCGGAAAACTCTATTCCCTCTCCTACGGCAAGGCAACCGGCCTCGAAATAGACCCAATTGAAAAAAAGCCGTTCTTCCACTTCCACCCCGGCGCGTCACGAATCCTCTCCTTCGGAACCCCCGGATGCAATTTCAGATGCTTGGGCTGCCAGAATTGGATGCTGTCGCAGGCGCCGAGAATTTCTCCCGACGCACTCAGTCTTCCCTCGACAACGCCGACAGACATTGCGCAGGCGGCGGTTCGCGAAAACTGCGAAGGAATCGCGTACACTTACACGGAGCCCACGATTTTCTTCGAGTACGCGCGCGACACCATTCTCGAAACGCGGAAGCTCGCGCCAGAGAAGTTTCACGTCTTCGTTTCCAACGGGTATTTTTCGCGCGAGTGCTTCAAGCAAATAGAAAAAGAGCGGCTGTTGGAAGCGATTCGCGTTGACTTGAAGTTCATTGACGACGACAAGTACGCAGAGTACACTTCGGCGCACTTGGAGCCGGTGCAGGAAAGCATCATCCGCGTCTACAACTCCAAGCCCAAGATTCACTTGGAGGTAATCAACCTCGTCATTCCCGGGTGGAACGACGACGAGGACACGCTGCGCAGGACCGCAAAATGGGTGGCGGGAGTAGGGAAAGACATTCCGCTGCACTTCATTCGGTTTTTCCCGATGTACGAGGCCCTGCACATTCCGCCGACTGCCGACGAAAGCCTTCTCAAGGCCAAGAAAATCGCTGAAGACGAGGGAATCGAATACGCGTACGTCGGCAACACCCTGCTTCCGAACGTCGAGGACACGAAGTGCCCGCGGTGCGGCAAGCTGTTGATAAAACGCGTTGGAATGGGAGTTGTTGAAAACGTTTGGGACAACGCGGGCGCCGAGGAAAAGAAAAGCCCCGTTTGCCCAAAGTGCGGCTACGCGATAAACATAGTACTGTAAGCGCGGCCGGCCGCTAAAAAAGATAGATTTTGTCGTGATGGTCGAAGTCTTCCAGCGTTACTGTCTTGTTGTTTTCGTCCACTGAAAAAGTTAGAACGAACGAACCCGCGATGTGGACGCGCTTGAGGCGCTGGAGGGGCGCGCGCAGGTTTTTGTAGTGCTGCGGGTTTTCGGCGATTTCCTCGGCTTTTTTGAGTATTATCTCAAAGTGCCTGCGGTTTTTCTTGAACAGCTTGCGCAGCTTCTCGTCCAGCGAGGGACGGATTGCGAGACAATACGTCACTTTTCATACCTCGCCCGCAGGTTTTTGATGCCGCCAACCACGACTGCCTTCTGCTTGCCTATTGCAAGCGCCTTTACAATATACTCAGGCCTCAGGCTGGGCTCGAGGATTTCCTCGGCGTACTCCTCAACCACCACGTCTATGGCTCCCGACTTATCCTTTAGACCGTACTTGGCCTTGACGATGTTCAGGACGCGATTGGCTTTCTCGGAAATATTCACTACCGCATATACCATAATATCACGTTACTTTAGTGTTAATATTGAATTAATAAGGTTTTGGTTGGAGGCGCGCAAAGTGCCTAAACTGCGGCTACGCGATAAACATCGTGCTCTGATTCCCCCGAACGCTTTTTAACTCAAGGCGTGTTTAACAACAGCAAGTAATTTGGTTTTTTGAGAGTTGGTTTCGCAAATGCCTTTCCACAAGATTCTG
The DNA here is from genome assembly GCA_040753335.1 of Microcaldota archaeon. Taxonomy (GTDB): domain Archaea; phylum Micrarchaeota; class Micrarchaeia; order Norongarragalinales; family UBA8480; genus UBA8480. The sequence goes on along the minus strand of JBFMEM010000020.1, from coordinate 8,638 downwards.
GCCTGGATTCGCAGCATCTTCGGCCACCGCAAGACTTTTTCGCTCGGCTTCTACGGAAACGTGTCGGTGGGCAAGAGCACGCTCGCAAACCGCATCAGCAAGGACTGGACCGGCGAGGAATTCACTAAAGTCAGCGAAGTGCCGCACGAAACGCGCATGGTCGTCAAGAAAGAAAGGGTTGCGGTCAAAGTCAACGGCCGCGAACTCGACATGAACCTCCTCGACATGCCCGGCATCGCGACGAAAGTCGACTACCGCGACTTCGTCCAATACGGAATGTCGCAATCCGAGGCCCAGCAGCGCGCAAAAGAAGCCACGAAAGGCATTGTCGAGGCGATAAAGTGGCTCGAGCACGTCGACGCAGCCTTGGTTGTAATGGACGCGACGCACGACCCCTACACGCAAGTAAACCTCACGATTCTAGGAAACCTCGAGGCGCGCAGCATTCCAGTAATAATAGTGGCGAACAAGATTGACTTGAAAAAGGCCCGCGTGGACCGCGTGAAGGAAGCGTTTCCACAGCACTCGGTGGTCGGCGTTTCGGCGAAGACGGGCGAGAACGTGAACAAGCTCTACGACGCGATTGCGTCTAAGGTAAAGTGAGGAAAATGAGCGTCCAAATCGAGTTCATTTCACAAAAAGTCTTGTCAGGCAAGAGCCAGGCCGAAAAACTGAACTTCATCCTCAACTCCGTGAAGAAAGACAAGATCGTCGTTTTGGAAGAACCGCTTTCACGCGAGGACGAGGCCAAGCTCATTGAAAAGACGATGGGCTCGGTTTCCAAAGACTTTCCGGGAATCGAGGTCAGCACGCTTGGGGAAAGCGTTGAAGACTTCCGCGCGACCTTGATCAAAATGCTTGGCGGCAGCTCATCCGGCCTCACGGTAATAGGCCCCTCGAACTTGGTAAAGCAAGTGAAGAAAGACCCCCACAAGCTCCAGCTGCTCGCCGGAAAATAGCGGAGCTTTTTTTAGCCCTGCGCTCCTAAACCATTTGAATCCATTATGCCACACAAGTGCGTCCGCTGCGGCAAAGCCTTTCCAGACGCTTCACAAGAGCTGATTAAAGGCTGCGAGTGCGGCAGCAGGATTTTCCTTTACTTGAGGAACGGCCAGCCCGCGCCTGCAGTGGAAGGCGAGGACTTGAAGTGGCTCGAGGAAGAATTGCTTGAGTTAAGCAGGGAAAAGCCGGTTTCAATAGAGCCGGACGCAGTTGAAAACATTCGCATGCTCGGCCAAGGCACTTACGAGTTAAACGTGGGCGCGATAATGAAAGGAGAACCGATAGTAATCAAGGCGCACAACGGCGTCTACTTCATTAAAATGCCGGCTGCCAAAACGGGCCAAAAGGCATAAATACCTTAAGGCCCTAAGTCCCTTTCATGTACGTGAAGGTTTACCTGCCTGACGAGGCCGCAAAACGGTTCAGGAAAGCCGCGATGACGGCGTACGGCTACAGAAAAGGAGCGCTGAGCAAGGCCGCCGAGCAAGCGCTGGCCGCCTGGAGCAAAAACGTCTTCCCGTCCGAAAACCTCGCGATTCCGGAGGACCCGGTCGGCGCAATCCGCGGGCTGTTAAGGCACGTAAAGGAAGACAGCGTGACTCTCCAGCATCACGCGTGGAAAACCGTGATCGCCGGCGCAAAAACGCGATAAAATGCACTGCCTCGACGCAAACATTTTCCTAGAAGTCCAACTTGCGCAAGCCAAGGCCAGCGAATGCGAAGAACTGCTGGAAGCAGTGAGAAAAGGAACGGCCGAAGCAGTCGTCAGCGACTTCTCTATCTACACGGTCGCGCTCGTGATGGAAAACAACGCAAAATCGCCCGACGAAATAAAAAATTTTTTTGCAAGCCTCTTCGCCTACGACGGCCTCCGCATTCACCAGCTGTCAAACGAAGACCGCGTCGCGGCAACTCTCCTGATGCAAAAGCACCGCCTGTCCCTCGACGACGCCCTGGTACTTCAGTGCGCCGTGGCAAGCAAGGCCTCTTCGCTCGTTTCGCTTGACCGCCACTTCGACAAAGTAAACGAAATCAAGCGGCTGACGCCGGGCCAAGCGCTGGCTAGAGACTGACTCCAAGCAGGCCCAGCAAAATAATGAGAGCCAGCCCAAGCAAGCCCAGCAAGCCAACGAGGACTATGTTGACGATGCTTATTGCCACCTGCAGGCCCAGGAGCTTGAGCACGAACAACGCGACTATGCCGAGAACCGAGTTTATTATGAAGTTCTTCAGCCGCCAGAACACGAGAACGGCTATTACAATCAGTATTACCGCGATCAAAAGCGATTCCCAGCCGCCCAGCGGCGGCGTGAGGGAAGGAAGCCAGTCGGTTGCATTCGCTTGAAGCATGACAAGCGTGAAACAGAGCCTTGTTAAAAGTCTTTCCCAAAAACCCGGGTTTCGGCGATTGACGGAAAAACGCGTTGTTTTATTAAGCTGCGGCGCAACAACCAAAAACCAACGGCGTTTCGTCAAACAACGCAAAAACACGGCTTTGCCGAAGGTTTTTTCGTTTCCTGACGTAAAATCGCAAGGTTTTTAAATCAAGTTTGAATGCTGTATCCACGCGTTGCTACAGCAATGCGTACGCCTCCCTTGTGGGGGCGTAAGTTCCTTTATGGACCCAAAACAAAGCGAATGGCTCTCCCGCAAAGGGAGACGATTTCGCGAGGTGTAAAAAAGAATGAAAAGCATAAGCGTGAAACGCATCGCTGCGGTCGCTGCAGGAGCTGCAATGATCGGAGCCGCGTTCGCGGGGGCAGTAACTCCCGAGGGACTCGGCAGCTATCCGTTCTTCAGCAACGGAGAACCGCAGGTCAAGATTGTCGTTGGCGCGAATGCCGCGGCTTCCGACGGAGTTGCTGCAGCCAATATTGCGGCAATGGTTGGAAACCTGGCGTATACGTCAAGGGCAATTGAAGTACAAGGACAAGACCAGCTCGTCTGCACAGGAGGAGCCGGCTCTGCAACATGCACTCTGGGAGACAAGAGCGCCACCTTGGAAATAACCACTCCCGGCGTAAGCGCCTCAGTGGCATACGAAATGAAGACGTACATCGAGGACTACCTCGACTACGACTCGCCAACCGACTCGACCGCGAGGCAAACGGCGGCAATAGCGGACTTCCCGAGCAACACAGACTCTGGAAAGACCGGCGGCGTAGACTTCCGCGCAAAGAGGGTGACCTACTCGGAAAGCCCCTTGGCCTACGGCGACTACATTACGAGCAGCGCGGGAAACAGGTACCGCGAGGAAGAAAGGTACTACGCGTACTCGCAGGCGAAGTGGATTAACTCCGACAAGAAAGTCGAGGCGACTCCGCCGACGCTCGCGTACCACATCCAGTTCGTCGACCCCGTTCCCTACTGCACGAACATCAAGACAGACGGAACGTGCAACTCGGACAGCGAAAAAATCGAGAACCAGCGCCTAAAAGTCCGGTTCCTCGGAGAGGACTGGACCATCGTCGACATGGAGCTGGGGGCAGTAAACGTGACGACGCCCGGAGCAGGGAACATGATCGTGCTCGGAAAGGAAATCGCCTCCATGACGCTCATGCAAGTGGGCGACTCCGTAACCGACCCCGCGACCAACTACAGCGTGAAACTGATCTCGGTTTCGCCGTTCTCGACAACGACCACGCAAGTCCGTGACGCGCAGTTCCAGGTCTTCGACGGCTCTGGAAACCTGGTCGGAACCTACCGCATTCTGGACGGCCAAGAAGCGCTCGTCACTGGACCGAACATCGTCATCCACGTGAACAAGCTCTTCTCGGGAACCGGCGGCGTTGCAAACGCCGACGTAAGCCTGTACTCGAAGAGGCTTGAAATCAAGGGAGCAGGCTCGCTCGACACGACCACCAACATCAACTGGCAGGTTTCGTACGAGACGTACAACCGCTACAGCATTGCCGGACTCGTTGCCGACAGCGTGAAGGGAATAAAGCTCGTGCGCTCGACTTCAGTGAACTACCTGAAGAACGCAGGAGACTACCTTGGCTACGTCGACGACCCGCAGGCAATGAAACTCATCTACAACGGCCCAAGCACTGTTGAATACGACCCGCTGTCAATAACGAGCTTCACAAGCGCCCAGTCATTCCCGCACTTCTCCGGCGACCCGCAGGCAAACTCGACTGCCCCGGGAGTAAACCGCGCTGACTACGGACTCATCCTAGTCTCCGGAAGAAGCAACGCCTTCACAGTAGGCGGAATAACCACGAACAGAGTCTGGCTAAGCACTGACCCGACGGCCACCGGCGCGCTAGTTCTCTTCGCGCAGAACCCGACGACGGGCTTCTTCGTGAACACGACTCTCGGCGCATTGAACGGCACAGGCGCGTCCTTCACTTACGCCTACTCCGGAGCACCAGCAGCGTACTTCAACCTGACGAACGCAACCACCCCCATCACCGCCGCCGACTACAACCTCTACATGTACTTGAGCGAACCCGTGACTGCAAGCGACGCGCTCGGCACTACCGCAGGAGTTCCTACCTTCACCACGCCCTACCAAGGATGGTTCAACATAACCGTCAACAACGCAAACACGACCAGCATAAACTTCGTTGCATCCGGCGCGACGCCGTACGCACTGTACTACCTGAACGGCACGAGCTACAGCAACGACGTCGGCTACTACAGCCCCCGCGGAAGCGTCGTGAAAGCAATTTCAACCAGCAACTACGCAATCGACTACGCGAAAACCATCTCGTACGCCCAGTTCCTCCTGCAGAAGGGAACAGTAAGCGGAGGAGCCAACGTCGTTGAAACGACGCAATCCGAGGGCGGAGAGTACGACATCGGAGGAGGCTACAAGGTTAAAGTCAAGACAATAAGCGCGACGGCAACCGCCGAGGGAGAAGTAAGCGGCGCGACCGTGAGCGCGGAGTCCCTGGCTTTCCTGACGCCCAACCCGTCAAGCGCGGACAGCGTCGTTGCCCTTAACACGGCGACGAACCCGCTCGTCGTGCTCGACACCGACCCAATGGCGGCGACGACCTCCAAACTCATCGTAGTCGGAGGACCGTTCGTCAACACCATCGCGGCAGGAGTCACGGGAGCAGACGCAATCAGCACGCCTGGAAGCACGCCCGTAGTCAAGGCAGTGGGCGACAAGATTCTCGTCGCCGGATACACTGCGGCTGACACGAAGGCTGCCGCCGACGCGTTGATCGCGTACCTCGCGAGCAACCGCGAAAGCCTGACCTCCGGTTAGGAACGCAAGGCCCTCGCAAGAGGGCCAACCCCTTTTCTTTTTCATTTTTCTTCTTCTGCGCCAACTGAATATATCTTTTTAAAGCAACTTGCCCTAATTGCGAGCATGACCCGCCGCGCACTGAAAGCACTGTCCCTACTACTGTTTTGCGCGTCCCTCGCCGCGGCCGCGGCGCTTGACGCGGAAATGGCTTACTACCTCGAGGCAGGCGAGAGCTACGCAGTGGAAAACATTACCGCCGCGGGAGCGGCGTACTCGTTAATCAAAATGGCCGGCGTTCCGTCCCTCGTGTTCGACTCGTCGAACGAAATCACTTCATCAAACGAGTCGATAAACGCCGTCGCGGAAGCGTACACCCAAGCGCAGATGGACACGCTGCGCCAGACAACCGGCTTCCGCAGCCTCGCAACAGACTTTAACTCGGTCTACGAAGAGTTTTTGGTGTGCGAGGAAACCAGCCGGCCCGTGCTCGACCCCGTAATGGTCGACTATTACACCGCCGTGTACGGCGGCAACGACCCGCAAATACGCGTTGCCTACTCCGACGCCATGCGCCTGACGCCCGCGCTCAAAAGCAACTTCAGTGACTTGAACGACAGCGTCTCGCGCGCGCAAACCCTTGCGGGAAGGGCGTTGTACGACGAGCTCGGCGCAATGTCGACGAAAGTAAGCACGATAAACCCCTCGATCACGACTTACGCAAGCGCCTTATCGTATTTGAGGACTTACTTCGCAGACGACTTCGCCATACCATCGAAAGGAATTCACCGCTACGTCTGCCAACTCAATTCCAGCAGCTTAAACGCCTTCTCCAACGACCTGGCAATCCGCTCCAGCATTCCAATAGCGTCCGACATCGCGACGCAGATAACTACGGCGACGAACGCGAGGCTGCCGAAGGCAAACCAACGCAAGCTGGTTGCCGCGCTTGCAGTCGAGTACAACGCGCAACTGGAGGAAGCAGCTGAAGCGAAAGCGCGTTTTCCGCTCGGCGAGTCGCTCATTAGCCAGCGGCAAAACGACTTCGCCACCTCGTTCCAGCGCCTGAACTCGACCAACGCGACGGGAACGAACGCGACGAACGACTTGATTCTTGCATTCAATTACTCGAAAAACCAGTTGCAGCAAGCAATTGCCAAGTACGAGCAAACCTATCCCGCGTACTTGGAAGCCAACTCCAGCGTTGCCGCTGCGAAGCAAGCCATGCAGACGGCGCGCGACCGCTTCGGACGCGCCGACGAACGCGTTTCCTCCCTCCAAACGCAGGTAAACACGCTTTCGAACGAGTTCACTGCTGCCGAGGAAGCCCTGCGCACGGGAACGGCTAACACGTCCCAGTTCCAGGCAATTCACGTGCGCGCCCTAAACCTCTCGGGCCAAGTGGCCGCAGTAAAGCCAAAGGAACAAACGGTCGACTACGCGACAATAGCAATAATAGCAGGCGTCATAATCGGTTTCATTGCGCTCGTCGTCTACGCGTTGAAGTTCCGGAGAAAACCGCCGAGCGCGTACGCAAAGCTCCTGCCGGCGACTGAAGAGCCGGCGGAACAGGCGCCATAGGCAACCTTTTTAACGCAAGCCGCCAAAAACAATTGTCGAGCTATTTTTAAGACAAAATTTCATTGCGAGCAGAGATTGGATGGCAGACGAACACGCGAAAAAAGAACACGACGCGACGCACAAGAAGGAAGGAATGCGCGAGAAGCTCTTGCGCTGGGGCGTAATAACAATAATCGCCGTCTTCGTAATCGAAATGTTCATCGTCGTAATGTACCCCACGCAAGGCCCGCAGCAGGAACAGCAGCAACAGGAGCGGCCCCGCGAGTTCAGCGGCGTCGGCCGCGCCAAGGCGAAAATCCTTTCCTTCAGCCCCGACTTGTACGTCGTCTGCAACGCCACGTCGCTGGACGCGCCGCGCTTGATTGGAGAGGCAGTCAACCAGTCGCCAGCCATTCTCCTGAGCACGCTGGAAGGCGGCCAAATGTATTACCTGCAGCTCGCCGACGCGAACCAGTCGAACGCCGAAACAGTGACGAAGATTAGGAGCGGCGTGGCGGGCGCGTGCGCAGGCGAAGTCGACGTCCTCAGGCAAGCAAACGTACAATTCACGGAACCCCTTTTGCTCGTAAACCCCGAAAACACTTCGAACACCGCGACTGTCTCGACTTACGCGCTGCGCGAGGGCGCGAAGGCCTTCGTCTCCGACGAAAACGCCGCGGTCGAAGACGAGGTTTTGCTGCTCGCGTCAGTCAGAATGGTTGGAACGACTGTCGTACAGCTCGTCGCCCAACAAACGGCAGAACCCTCGGAAGGAGCAATCGAGCAGAAAAGCGGAATGATTACCGCAACAGTAGTTCGCCTCGAGCCCCGCGGCGTGGCAGTAAAGCAATTCCAGTGGGAAGAACGCAACAACGTCACGGCCGAAGCAATTCAGGCTGCCTTGACGGGGTTCGAGGCGAGCGTGGACTACCGCAAGAACAACGTCGTCGAGGTTCCCGCAGCCAACGAAAGCCAGTTGACGGAACTCCGCAGCCTCCCGTTCGTGCAAGAAGTCCAGCAAACGGAAAACAGCGTTCTATTGCGCGTTGCCGAAAACTTTACTGACAAGGACGCGGCGATGCAGCAGATTTCGGCGATTCTCAACGTCTCTGAAAGTGAAGTAGGGTTCTACACCTCCAACGCCATAATCAGCTTCAACTTCACGGAAGACGCCAACTTCACGCAAGCAACGGAGGACGTGAGGCAGGCGCTCGGCAGCCAGACAGTCTTCAAGCGAGTGGGAATAGTTTCACCGACCAACCGCACGGCGGCGTCCGAAAGCCTGGGATTCGAGGTTCCGGCAGAGTTCGAAGCCCTGCTCGGAACGACGACGAACGCTAGCACGACGACAATCGTTTACGTCACGGCCCTAGTGCAAAACGGCCAAGCACTTGCGATGACCGCAGAAGAATGAAGAGGAGAAGATTTTCAATGACCAAAGCAAGCGCGGGCGACTTCGTTCGCCTCGAGTTCACTGGAAAAGACGCTTCGGGAAAAGTGTTCGAAACAACGCGCGAGCAAGACGCGAAGGCAGGCGGCCTATTCGACCCGCGCGCCAAGTACTCGCCCGCGCTGGTAGTTGTAGGCAGGGGCCACCTCCTGCCGGGCCTTGACGAAGCCCTTGCCGGCGCCGAGGAGGGAACGGAGCAGAACATCGTCATTCCGAAGGAAAAGGCGTTCGGAAACCGCGACCCGAACCTCGTGCGCCTCGTTCCACTAAGCCAGTTCAAGCAAGCCAACGTCGAACCACTTCCGGGGGCGGTGGTTGAGCTGGACGGCCGACGCGCAAGAGTGCAGAGCGCCGACGGCGGCCGCGTTAGAGTGGACTTCAACCACGAGCTCGCGGGCCAAGACCTCTCGTACTCGTTCAAAGTAGTC
>JBFMEM010000019.1:0-12377 GCA_040753335.1 Microcaldota archaeon | reverse complement strand
GAAGGCGACCCCCGCTTTCACGTGCAGCCCACCCACCGCGCAATGGTCCAGTTGTGGGCGCGCAAGGAATACGCCAACCTCAAGCGGTGCTTCGAGGCGGGCGCGCTCGTCCCCGAGCCCCTCGTCCACCGGGAAAACGTCGTCGTCATGCAGTTCCTGGGCGAGGAAGGAATCCCGTGCGCCTTGCTCGAGAGAATAGTCGTCGAAAACCCGGCGCAGGCGCTTGAAGGGGTGCTGGAAAACGTGAGGAAAACGTATTGCGCGGGAGTAGTGCACGCCGACTTGAGCAGCTTCAACATCGTCCCGTTTCGGGGAAAGCCTTTTTTCATCGACTTCGGCCAGGCGGTGCTGCGCGAGCACCCGCGCGCCAGGGAATTCCTGGAAAAAGACGTCGAAAACGTGGTCAAGTTCTTCGCCAAGCTCGGGTGCAGGAAAACCGCCGGCGAAGTGCTGAAGTGGCTTGACGAAAGCTGTCCCCAACGAAAGCCTTTATACGCCGAAAAGAGTTGAGAAAATGATGAAACGCGTCCTCGCCGCACTGCTGGCACTCACTTTCTTCGCCCAGTTGGCGGCGGCCGACGACGTGAACTACAGTTTCTCGACTTTCGGCGGACTCGACTCCGTGATAAGCCGCGCGAACACGACGGTCATGTTCGACTACAACGCCACGAAAGCAGGCGCCACGCTGAGCGCGCAGTACGAAAAGCTCTTTTTCCAAAACGGGCTTGCAAGGGTGGAAGACTTTTACGCCAACGAATTCAGTCCCGGCCTGAACGCAAGCGCGTTGGCGGACAAGGCCAACAGGACTTACTTCTACGTCCGCGGAAAGAATTACTTGCTGCTTGACTTCAGCCACGCGACTAACAGCGTCTTGTTCGCGAAAGAAAGTTATTACGCGAACAACGTGACTTACGCCTGCAACTTCACCGTCGGCGGCTATACGCTGAACGTCAGCAAGGTCTACCGCAACACCACGGCGCTGCAGCCGAAGAGGAAAATAGAGTTCACATTCCTTGGCGGAATTTACGCCAACCAGTCCTTCGAAGTCAACGAAGGCGAAGTCTACCGCCATATCTTCACCGGCCTCATGCTGAGCCCCCTTTCCATCTACGCCGGCGTTCAAGACAACTTAACGAACGCCTCAATAGCCGTGTTTTCAACTATTTACAACGTTAGCAGCGCAGGCGGCGACGTTACCGAGACAGTCTACGGCTCTAACGCAACTCCCACCGGAATATCCGGCCTTCTCTGGGAAGCCGACGGCGACTTCAAGGGATTCGGCTTCGACTACTCGACTGTGACTGGAAGCGGGAAGGAATTCCAGTTGTCGAAAGACTGCATTTACACGCCTCAAATGATTTGCAACTGGAACCTCACGCGCAGCATCGCGGTCGCGTCGACGACGCCGACTGCGCTGACGGTAAACTGCCCGCCGTGGCCGGCCCCGGCCAACGAGTCGAATGCCACGAACGCAACCACGCCGCGCTATTGCTTCAACAACTCGGACTGCGCCGAAGGTGTCGATTCCTGCACTTCCTACTCGTGCACCGGCACTTCCAACGAAACAGTCAACCTAACAATAGGCAATTACACCGGAAACACGAGCAAAACCTGCGTGTACTCGCGGCAGACCGGCTGCGTATACGAAGGAGGGTGCGCGGCAATCGGTTTCCGGTACGCCGATTCCTTCGACTACTGGTACTGCCAAGAAAACATATTCAAGAAACAAAAAAACGGCGGCGAAAGCTGCGGAAACAACTACGAGTGCAAAAGCAACTCGTGCTCCGGAACGTGCGCAGGCTACGTGACACCAACGCCGCCCGTCTACCCCACGCCGCCGCCGGAGGCGACGGCTACGCCCGCGCCAACTCCCGCGCCGACTCCCGTTCCCGAGTGCGTGGCAGACCGCGACTGCGGCGACGGCCTTGCGTGCACCGGCGACTACTGCGTCAACAGCACCTGCGTCCACAGGCCGCTTTACGGCTGTGCTTTAGGCAGCGAGTGCAAGGAATACGGCTTCGTCGACTTGGTAAACGGCGCGCTGTCCTACTGCTCGCCTGACGGCGCGTGGGCGGCGCAGAAACCGGGCGGCGAAGGTTGCAGGCAGAACTACGAGTGCCTCAGCTACTCGTGCATCGACTTGCAGTGCTGGGTCCCGGCCGAGGCTCCGCCGCAAGGCGTGCTCGAAACCGTCGGCGGCATATTCCAGGCAATAATAGACTTCTTCCTCGGCCTCTTCAAGTAGCCCGAACAAAGCCCGAAACCCCTGTTTTCGCACAGCCAATTCCCAAGAATTATGGCGAAATAAGGCTTAGAAAGGCATTTTAACAAAGAAAGGTATTTAAATACTGAAAGCCATTATACCTGCGTTCAACTCGCTTTCTTGAAACGAGTGCATAAAGTGAAAAAACGAAATGCGTTTAGTTGCACTTCCAAAGAAGACCCTCAATCTACTCGCGAAAAACAACTCCAAGGAACTCAGGGAAGTCGAGCGCGCGGCAGGAGCCAAAATAAGACTGTCCGACGAAGGCGCCGAAGTCGAGGCCGGGCCCGACAACCCTGGCAGGGAATGGGAAGCCGAGCAAGTGCTGGCCGCGCTGGAAGCAGGCTTTCCCGCGAAACACGCGCTGAAGCTACTGAAAGAAGATTTTTACATCGAAAAAATCGACTTGGCCCAGGCCTTCCACGGAAACGAAGCGCAGGTAACGCGCTACAAGGCCCGCGTCATAGGAAGCGAAGGCAAGGCAAAGAAAAAAATCGAGGAACTCACGGGCGCGTTCATCGCAGTAGGAGACGAGTCAATCGCGATAATCGGAAGATTCGAGGAACTCAAGGCCGCAAAGGAAGCAGTCATGCGCCTCCTCGAGGGCGCGCCGCACTCCAGCGTCTTCTACTACCTAGAAAGAAAAAAGAAGCGCGAAGAAAGCGCGTGAGGTAATAGCATGCCGGAAAAACAAGCAACTGCACAATCCGCGGCAAAGCCCGCGGCGCAAAAAAAGGAACAAGTCATGACGGAAGAGCAGCTGAGCAAGGAATTCAAAGAGTATTCAGTAGCGGAGTTCTTCAAGCGCAACCGCCAAATGCTCGGCTACTCCTCGAAAGTCAGGTCCCTGACGACGATAGTCCACGAGGCGTGTACAAACTCACTGGACTCGGCGGAGGAAGCCGAGATCCTGCCGGATATAACCATTGAAATCCAGTCCGTCGCGGCGCTGCCGCGCGAAGAAGTCATTGCGATCGGCGACGGGACGACGAGACAGTTCGACGTGCCCCTCGAAATCTACGAGGCCGACGTCCTCGACTTCTTCACAGACGGAATCAAGCAAACCCAGAAAAAAGAATACGACCTGCGCAGCGAAAGACGCGGCAAGGAATCGGTGAAAACAATCGTGTTCAAGAACGCGCCGATCGCGGGAGCGAAGATAACCGCGCGGTTCGCGCAAGGACACCTGAAGGTAATCGCGGAAGACAACGGAACTGGCGTTCCCAAGAAAAACGTTGGACAAGCGTTCGGAATGCTTTTAGCGGGAACGAAGTTCCACCAACGCAAGCAACGTCGCGGACAGCAAGGGATCGGCGTTTCATACTCGGTCTTGTTCTCGCAGATAACCACCGGCAAGACCACGCACGTAAAAACGGGCCTCGGCGACGGCCGCGTCTACGAGTGCGACATTTCAATCGACGTAAAACAAAACAAGCCCGCGATAACGAATGAACGCGAGTACGCAGGAAAATTCCGCGGAGTGCGAGTTGAATTCGAGTTCTCGGAAGTCACGTACAACCGGAGCGAGTACAGCGTATACGAGTACCTGCGGCGCACGGCGCTGGCGAACCCCCACGCGCAAATCACGCTCATAGAACCCGACAAGAACATCGTCGTCTTCCCCCGCGTGACAAAGGAAATTCCGAAAAAGCCAGAGTCCTGCCTGCCCCACCCGCTGGGAATTTCGACGAACGACTTGATGGAAATGGCGCAGGCCACGCAGTCCCGCAAAATTTCTTCTTTCCTCAGCAGCGACTTCTCGCGCTTCAGCTCCGACAAGGTCAAGGAACTCGCGGCCCTGGTTCCGCAGGTGAACCTCGAGCGCTCGCCCAAGGCGCTGGCGTGGCCCGAGGCTGAGAAAATAGTCCAAGCCGTCCAGAAAATCAAGTGGATCGCGCCCGAAACCGACGTCCTCCAGCCAATCGGAGACACGCAAGTCGAAAAGGCGTTGAAGAACCTGCTGCAGCCCGAGAAAATGAAGGTCATTGAACGAAAGCCAAAGGTGTTCCGCGGAGGAATTCCCTTCCTCGTCGAGGCAGCCATTGCCTACGGAGGAAAAGCCGGGGCAGGCTACGCTGGAGAAGAAACGCGGGAAGGAACGGCGCCGGCCAAGCTCGAAGTGCTGAGGTACGCCAACCGAACTCCCTTATTGTTTGACTCCGGAAACTGCGCCGTCACCGAAGCCGTGAAGACGATCGACTGGAACCGCTACGACTTGAAGGACCTGGAAAACCAGCCCGTATCAATTTTCGTCAACTTCGTCTCCGTTTACGTGCCCTACACGGGCGCGGGAAAGCTGGCGATAAGCGCCGAAGAAGAAATAGTCGAGGAAATACGGTTCGCGTTAATGGAGTGCGCCCGCGAAATCGCGGCCTACCTGCACTCAATGCAAAAAGCAGCCGACCAGGAGGAAAGGAGAAGCATTTTCATACGCTACGTCGACGAAGTCGCGGAAGCGCTGCACGACATCACCGGCAAGCCCAAGGCGTGGTTTGTGGAAAAGCTGAAGCAACTCGCCAAGGAAAAGACGGCGTCGATAGAAGCCAAGGAAGAAGAGGAAGGCGAAAAACTCCTCGAGAAACTGGAGAAAAGCGAGGAAAAAGGCTTCGAGGAAGAAGGAGAAACGAAGGAAGACTGAAGGTGATTTTCAATGACCGCAAAAAAAACGACTGAAGAAAAAATGAGCACCGGAAGGCGGGAAATTTCCGAAAGAATCGGGAAAATGGGCGACAAGCTCGTCGGCCAAATCGAGGCCAAAGCCAACCCCTCCATTGAAATCCCCATCCGCGGCTCGAGCAACGTCTTTTACGACGAAAAAGGCAAGAAAATCGTGTTGGGAGACAAGGTCGCGCACAGGTACTTGTTCAACGTCGCGCACGCGAGGCGCTTCATGCAAACCATGCTGGTGGCTTCATACGTCAAGAAAGACCTGCTCGCAAACAACCTCACCGCCACGCTCCGTGACCTGTACTACGCCAAAAAACGCACTATCGCAAACACGAAGGAAAACACCATTGAAGAACAAAAAGAATCCGACATGGCAATCGTAGACCTAGAAGTTTCTTTGGATACGTTCCGCGAACGCCTTCACCTGCGCGCAGAGCCCAAGGGCCGTATGGCCGGCGACGTAGTCGTGCTGGACAGGGTGAAAGACAAGGTCGACACCATCGACTTGAGCAAAATGGGTTCAGGCGGCTGGGCCGTGCCCTCAATAGTCGAGCAAATCGAGTTTAAGGACGTGGGCATCGAATACGTGTTAGTCGCGGAAAAAAACGCGATCTTCGACCGCTTGAACGAAGACGGCTACTGGAAGAAAAACAAGTGCCTCCTCATGACAACCGCAGGACAAGCCGCACGCGGAGCGCGAAGGCTATTACAGAGGCTGACGCAAGAACTTAGGCTGCCCGCATACTGTCTCACCGATGCGGACCCTTTCGGATTCTACATCTACAGCGCCATGAAGTATGGGAGCATGGCTCTGGCGCACGAGTCTGATCGTTTAGGCTGTCCTGGCCTCAAGTTCTTGGGAGTCAGCATCTCCGACATCGAACACTACGATTTGCGCAGCGTCACAATAAAAGCCAAAGAAGTTGACATTAAGCGCGCGCAGGAAATCAAGGAATATGATTGGTTCAAGGCGAAGGAGTGGCAAAATGAGCTCAACAAGTTCTTGGAAAAGAAAGTAAAAGCTGAAATCCAGGCCCTCTCGTCAAAGAGCCTTCAATACATTTCCAACACTTATCTTCCCGAAAAGATTAAGTCGCAGGATTTCCTGCCGTGAAAAATCAATGTGGGTAGCTGAATTCAGGGTCTGGCACAAGAACTCCGACTTGCTTGAAGAAACCGTCGACTTGGACGCAAGCGCGGCAGCATGGTACTTAAACGCTTTCACTAAGGGAAGAAGGCAGTACATAATGCGCGCCATCTACTTCTTCGGACCACAAAAAGAGGAACTTCGGAAGCGCGTGGAACGCAAGCGCGTAATAAAACTAGTCGCACAAGAAGGTGACCAATTGATTTACTATTATCCTGCAACCGCCTTTCACGTAACCGTTTTGGACAAAAGCGTTTTCTTCCTCAAGCCGGCAGTAGCGCACAGGGGATTCTACGCGTGGACGGTGGGAAGCTGGAACAAGGCAAACCTCCTCAACCTCTATAAGCGGATCAGGAAGCTCAAGGGCTATGCAAAAATCGAAATGCTTTCAGTAAAGAAAGCGGACGTAAACCTCTTCATGCCGGCAATTTTATCGCGTTTGACTGGCTTGGAGCGCCAAGCGTTCGCAACCGCGGCCGAAAACGGGTACTACGACTTCCCCCGCGGCGCGAGCTTGTCCGAAATAGCGCAGCGCACGGGAGTAAACCGCACGACCCTCCAGTACCGGCTCCGGCAGGCGGAAAAGAAAATCCTGCCGGCAGTGGCCGCGCAGATGCCCTAAAAAAAACGCTTTTTGGCAAGTGCCAACTTACCGCTCTTATCGCCGCCTGCGCAAATTATTTAGCGTGAAAACGCTAAGACTCTTGATTGCAGCGGCAGTGGCCTGCGGCGCGGCCGCCCTCAGCGGGGACGCGGTGCTAGCAGGAGCCGCCGGAGGGGCGGCGCTCTTATGGCCCGATCCTCAAAAGCCGGAGCAACGAGAGGAAAAGCCGCAGCGCCTTAGTTTCTGAGGAAAACGCAAATGAAGCTTGAATTCGTTCTAGAGGAAGACAAGGCCAGCCACGTGCTCTGGCTGATGCACGTATACGCCTTCTGCAGACCCTCGATTAGTGCGCTGAGCGGCGTGCCTCTTGAGCGGTCACTCATCAAGATAGAAAAAGGATACGGAAAATGGGCGGTCGACCCAAAAAACTGGCGGGAAATAAGTTCAAGCGTCCTCCACCGCCTGAAAACCGGCGAGATAGACCCGCAAAAAATAGTGCAGGAATCAAAGCGCTACGGCGCAGAAGCGGTGACAATCTCGGACTCGGTAATAGCCGCAGAACTGCATGCGAAGAGCGATCCCGAACTCAAGCAACTGTTTTCCGAGCTTTACGAGGCCCTATCAGGCATTACCGCACTGGGCTTCCTGCCAGTAGTAATCGACTTTCACAACTTCGCGCTTTCAACCGAATTAACCAAAGTCCTAGAACGCCGCATCGAAGGGCAAGGACTCGACAAGGAAATCAAGCCGCCGGAGGCGCTCAGCGTACTGGCGGCAAGCCACTACTACACGCAGGCAAAGCAGGAAAACATAGAGTTGTTTGAACTGACCGCGGCGGTGGAACGCGAGTTGGGCAAGAACTTCGCGGACGAAAAAGCCCTCCAGCAAGCCGTGGACGCGAGTCCGCCGCTGAAGAAACGGCTTGAAAAACATGCGGAAAAATGGAAGTGGATAGAACACGGGTACGTCGGACCCGCTTACTCGAAGCAGGACTTCTTGAAGGAATTGCTGCGGGCAATAAGGCAGTACAACGCCCAAAACGAGGAAAAACGGCTCAAGGAAGCGGACACGGTCCTGCGGCTTGAGCAGGCGGCGCTGGAGAAGAAACTTGGCTTGAGCGAAGAAGACGCGGCGCTTTTCAACGCCGCAAGGGACTTCATGTACGCCAAGGCATATCGTATGGACGTCCGCAACAAAGCCTATTACGCATTCGGCCTCCTGCTTGAAGAAGCCGCGCGAAGAACCGGCTACTCGAAGGAAGAACTTCACGCAACAGACTTCCACGAACTGCTTGCGCTGCTCGACAAAAGCGGCTCACCTACGCGCGAAGAGCTGGCGCGGCGCCTTGAATTGTGCGCGTGGGTGCAGGAAGGCAGTTCAATAACGCCGTTCACCGGCGAACGCGCCGAGGCGGAGTTGGAGAGCCGCATTGCAAAGCAAGAGCATGAGGACGTAACCGAACTGCGCGGCCAAGTCGCGTGCGTCGGCAGGGCCACCGGCAAAGCGAAGATAGTCAAAACCGCTGCGGACGTTGCGAAAGTACAGCACGGCGATATACTCGTTTCGCCTATGACTAACCCCAACTTGGTTCCGGCCATGGCTAAAGCCGCCGCATTCGTCACCGAAACGGGGGGAATCACGTGCCACGCCGCAATAGTCGCGCGCGAAATGAGCAAGCCTTGCGTCATAGGAACAAAGATTGCCACTAAAGCATTCAAAGACGGCGACTTGGTTGAAGTCGATGCGGTCGAGGGAACAGTAAGGAAAATAAGCGGCTGAAACACAATAAGTCGTAGTGAAGGCCGTGCCCTGGAAAAAAATCGTCGAAGAATACGCCAGCCCCCTAATCCACCCCGCGCTCTACAGCATTGCATCGCTTCAAACGTGCAAACTCCTAGGCGTAACCTCGTGGAGCGTTCTCATGGAGTACAAAAACCGTTCGATGAAATGGTGCTTTTCCGCGCCAGACCCCTCCCTCGTCTTCATAGAAGAGGCAAAGGCGCTGTTCAAGAAACTCGAAGACCCGCGGTTTCTCGCGGAAGTGGACGCGCGAGGCAGGCAGACTCTTGAAAAACTTTTGAACGCGGCGGAAACGCTGCGGCAAGAGGAACTCTACTCGCTTGACAATCCAGCGTTGGCCGAACGCTTCGAGGAACTTGCGAAGCTTTGGACTGAAATGAACGTGTGGGGCCATTTCGCCAACGTCGCCGACTTCGACCACTTCATGCTCACTAACAAGATCAACGCCTTCCTAGCGGAAAAAGTCTCGGAGAGCAAGGCGGAAATAAGCGTTCCCGAGGCGTTTGCGGTCCTGACGACGCCGCTAGAAAAAACCCCCGTGATTCAACAGGACCGCGATTTTTTCAGCATTCTCGCGATGATTCAGTCCGATGCCCTGGCGCGGGAAGTGTTCAAGCAACCGACGCACGTCATACTGAAGCAGATGGAGGAGTTTCCGGAAATCGACCACGCGATCCACGAGCACGCCTACAAGTACGACTGGCTGCAGTTCCACTACGACGGGCCTACAGTGTTGAACGAAGAGTATTTCGTTGAATCGCTGGCGGCCGAAATCAGGCAAGGCGTCGACGGAAAACAGAAACTGCGCGAACTTGACGAAAAAAACGCGGCAACTACCGAGCGCCAGCAACAACTCGAGAAAGAACTCGGCCTAGGCAAGGAAGAAAAGTACTGGATGAAGGTAGCACACACGTTCATGTTCCTCAAAGCACTGCGCAAAGACGCCGTCTTTCAAGCAAGCTGCTGGAGCGACGGACTGGTCAAGGAGATTGCGACGCGCCTGTCGCTCTCCCCCCCTCCAAGTGAGGCAGATGACCCCTGAAGAGATAGCGGCTGCCTTGCGGGGAAAAAGCGAGGCAGACGCGAGAGAGATAGACGAAAGAATTCGCCACAGCTGCTGGTTATTCGAAGCAGGCGAGCCAATCAAAATATTCACCGGCGCCGAAGCACAGGCGATTTACGCCCAAGTATTCGAAGAAAAGCCAGCGGGCGAAGTCAGAGAACTACGAGGAACGCCGTCGTCGCCAGGCTACGCCAAGGGAGTCGTCAAAATAATCACGCGCATTGAAGACATTCCGAAAATGAACCAAGGAGACATTCTAATTTCACCGGCGACCAATCCAAACCTCGTTCCCGCAATGAAGAAGGCCGCGGCCATAGTGACGGACGAAGGAGGCATCACGTGCCACGCGGCAATAGTATCCAGGGAACTGGGGGTTCCCTGCGTCGTAGGCACGAAAATAGTCACGAAGGCGTTCAAGGACGGGGACCTGGTTGAAGTCGACGCCAACAAAGGAATAATTCGAAAAGTAGATTAAGGCAGGGGTAGAACAGTAGTCACGGTGAAACAAGTGCCCAAAGTTCCCAAGGCAATTGCAGTGTTTGACATAGTGCGGCACAGCCACAACCAAGGAGACACTCTCACTCCCCGCGGCGTCGCACTGGCTTTCAAGCGGGGAGAGCAGAACGCCAAGTTCTTGATAGGCTCGAACCCTCGCGATTACGTCGCGTTCGGGGGATCAACGCGGGGAATACTCTACTGGGGGTCGCACAGCCCCGCACAGCGGGCGAAGCAGACGGAGGAAGAGCTTTACCGCGGCCTGCGCTCCAATCTCTCCCTCAGCGTCGTTGACGCGAGGGCGCGTGAAAACCCGTTGCTGAAAATGCTTTTGAAGAACACGCCGGAAGCACAGGCTATCGTAAAAGAACCCGCCAAGGCAGAGGCGGTGTTGCACGCGTGGTTCGCCGGCCAGCCACAGGAATTACTGGCTCCCCGCAAAGAGGTGGAGGAAAGAATGGCGCCAATAAGCGAATTCGTTGACTTGGTCAAAAAATTCGGCGAAACCAAGACCCGGCTGCCCCTGCTTTACTTCACGTACGTAACGCACGGGGGATTGGGCAAGGCGCCGGGCAAGATAGACGCGCTCGTCGAGCGAATTACGGGCAAGCCGTTGGAAAAACTTGGGGGTGCGATGCAGCACGCCGAAGGCGTTCGCCTAGTTGTCTACGAAAACGGCGCAGTCAGGAAAATGATTTTGCGCCAGAAAGAACGCAGGCCGACTGAAATTTAAGTGCTTGAAGGAAGTGCGGAAAATTGAATGCAGCGCGTTGGGTGATCGCCGCCGTCGTCGTAGTCCTTGCCTTTTGGACTGAACTCGTGCAGCCCAAGGCAGACGACGTTCTCGCCATTATTTTGCTTTGCGCAATCGCCTGGCTGGCGGCCGGTCCGGCGGCGGCGTGGTTCAAAAAAACTTTCGGCAAGACGATAGTGTTCGACTTCGGCGGCGTGCTCGCAGTAGGCGACCCGGGGCTGAAGAACTTCGAACCCCTTCCTGGAATGTGAGCTCATCGGCCGCCTGCGCGCCGCCAACGTCGTGGGAGTGCTGAGTAACATGAGTCCCGAGCTCATGGGCTTCTTCGGCCAGAAATTCGGCTTCGCGGGACGGTTCGACTTCATCGAATACTCCGGCCGCGTGGGCATCAAAAAACCAGAGACAAAGATTTACGAGCACTTGATAGAACGCGCCGGCGTGCCGCCTTCCCGCATAATTTTCGTTGACGATGACATCAAAAACGTTGAAGCGGCGAGAAAGACGGGAATGCACGCCGTTCACTTCACGTCCGCGGAACAACTTTCTGCCGTGCTTCGCGAGTTGGGCGTAAGCTTCTGACCATCCTGCCAAGCCTTTTATTCCAGCGCTTCTTTTTCGGCTATTCATGGCACTCCGCATTTTCGCGGCCGGAAAGGACGGCAAGCTCGAACAGCCTACTGACTTGAAGAAGGCCGCCAAGCTTTCGGAAACGAAGGAAGTGTGGGTCGACTGCGAAAACCCGTCGCGGGAGGATGCCGAGGCAATAGGCAAGGCATTCAAACTGCACCCGTTGAGCGTAGAAGACTCTTTGAACGAGCGCCAGCGCGCCAAGCTCGACGAGTACCCCGACTATTCTTACCTCGTCATTCACGCAGTCGGCCTGACTGAAACGCTTTCCGCAACCCAGCTGAACTTGTTTTTGGGCGAAAACTTCGTCGTCACCATCCACCGCAAGCCCATGAAAGCCGTCGAAGACGTTCTTGCGCTCGTCAAGTCAAAGCCCGAAGTCCTCGGAAAAGGCGCGGACTACGTGGCGCACGCGCTCATGGACGAGCTGGTGGACGGCGTTTTCCCGATTCTCGACCACTTCGAGGAACGCATTTCCGGCATAGAAGAACAGATTTTCGAGAGCACGGGCGCCAGCACTACCCGGAACAAGAAAATAGTCGACGGAATATTCAGGCTGAAGAAAGACCTGCTGCAAGTCAGGAAAGTCATTTGGCCCCATCGCGAAACAATTCACGCGCTCCTGACGCGCCGCGTTCCCTACCTCCACGAGGAAGCAGTTCCCTACTTCCGCGACGTGTACGACCACTTGATTCGCATTACGGACATGATTGAAACCTACCGAGAGCTCTTGGCTTCGACGATGGAAGCCTACCTGTCGGTGGTTTCAAACAACTTGAACGTCGTGATGAAAAAACTCACTGCAATCACCGCAATAGTAATGGTCCCCGCCCTCGTCGCAGGAATCTACGGAATGAACTTCGCGTACATCCCCGAACTCCGCGCGGAATGGGGTTTTTTCGAAGCGCTTGCAATAATGGCGGTTTCCGCGCTCGCGCTGTTCACTTACTTCCGCCT
>JBFMEM010000018.1:0-12441 GCA_040753335.1 Microcaldota archaeon | reverse complement strand
TACTCGCCGCAGTGCCGCGAGGAAATACACAAGCTATGCCGCAAGAACGCGCCGCTCGAAGAAGCATTTAGAAAAAAAGTCGCGCAAATACTGGGAAACCCCTTTCACTTCAAGCCGCTGCACGCGCCGATGCAGAACAAGCGTCGCGTGCACGTGCTGGGCTGTTTCGTGTTAACCTACGAAGTAGTTGGACAAGCGGTTCGTCTTCTTCATTTTTCCCACCACGACCAGGCATACTAAACTATCGCGTCCAACGCGATTTCAACCAGCTTGTGCTTGGCTTCCATGGCCCGCGGCTTGTGGAAGTGGGGCTTCCACTTCTTGCCCGAAAGCAAGTCAGCTGCGATGAACAAGCCGGCAATTCTTGCTTTCCTATGCCTTGCGACGGCGAAAAGCGAAGCCGCTTCCATTTCTACGGTAAGCACTCCTTCCCGCCGGTATTTCTCGAGCTTTCTAACCGTTTCGCGGTACGGCGCGTCGGTTGTCCACGTCACGCCCTTGAACGGATAAATGCCGTGCTTCTCGCAAGCGGCAATAAGTTTTCTAGTCAAACCAGGGTCTGGAAGGGAATACTTGGATGGCGCGGCGTAGTGGTAGCTCGTCCCTTCGTCACGAATTGCTTTCAAAGGCAAGACAAAGTCTCCTGTTTCCAGCAAGCTGCTTATTCCTCCTGCAAAGCCCACGACGAGGAATTTCTTTGCGCCGAGCACTATCGCTTCTTCAACAGTTGCAACCGAGCCGGGACCGCCTATGTCCAGCTTTATTACTGCAATGTCCTTTCCGTTCCACTTGAAAAAAGCAGTAAGGTAGTGGTTCGCGAAACGCGCTTCGTTCTTCTCGAACTGCGCGCCCATTTTCTTGAAGTGCTCGAATATCGCGTCATTGAAACAAAGTACTACTCTAAGCGGCATGCGCACATAGCCCGCTCTCTTCTTTCGCGCGTACTTCACGAAGTCAACGGGGTTGAAGAAAGCCGCATCGCGAGGGGAACCTAACAACAAGGGGATTTCTTTCATGCCTTAACCCATTTTCGCGCCTTTGAGCGCAGAGCCGCAGTTGCACTGCTCTCTTTTTTCCGGAATCGAGGGAATCAAGCGCTCGAGGAGGGCGCGGAGCTTGGAGTTGTTCGCGTTGAACACTCTGACCACTTCCTCGTTGGAAACCGGTGGAATCAGCGCAGGCGAAGCCTGCGACTGAGTCGCCGAGCCATGCTCGGCGCTCATTCCTTCCACGCCAACGTCGTAGTCGGTGATGAGCGAAATGTTGGCGTAACACATTTCCAACTCCCTAGCCAGCACTGCTTCGGGGTAGCCGGTCATGTTGATTACTTGCCAGCCGGCTTTGGAGTACCAAGCGCTTTCGGCGCGCGTGCTGAAGCGCGGGCCTTGAACGACCACCATAGTGCCCTTCGCGTGCGCGGTCACTCCTACTTTTTTCGCGGCTTCGAAGGCGAGGGAACGAAGCTCGGGACAATAGGGGTCTGCAGTGCTTACGTGGGTAGTGTCCGGCCCGTCGTAGAAAGTGTCTTTCCTGGCATTGGTTCGGTCGACGAGTTGGTCGCAGACAACGAACTCGCCTGGCTTTACTTTCGGGTCGACGCTGCCTGCAGCGCAGGGCCCGATTACCCTGGTGACGCCGATGCTTTTGAAGGCCCACAAGTTCGCGCGGTAGTTAATCGCGTGCGGCGGCAGCTCGTGTTTTTTCCCGTGGCGGGGGAGGAAAGCAACTTTCTTGCCCCACACTTCTGCGAGTGCAACGGGCGCGCTGGGCTTGCCGTAAGGCGTGTCGACCTGGATTTCGCGGACGTTGTCCGAGAACTTGTAGAAGCCGCTTCCGCCGAATACGCCGATTTCGGCTTTTGGTTCAACTCGGGTTTGGCTCACTTTCTCCACCTTCCTTGATTATCTTTACGTTCTGGACGACGAGCGTGTGCATGACGTTTCCGCAGTAGCGGCACAAGCCGTACTCGTCGTCCTTGCAGTTCTGGTGCTTGGCGCCCTTTCCCACCCAGCGGCCGCAGCGGGGGCACTGGAACAAGTAAAACTTTTGGAAAAACACGTGTTTTCCGATGTTTTCGAGAATGTCTTTGTCGCGGAAAGGAATTTCTTTGGCCAACTGTTTTTCGAGTTCGAGGGCTTCGTCGCGCTTGACGTCCGCCGGGTGGCCCAGGAGTTCTTCTTCGTGGACTTCCTCGCCGCACACGTCGCACAGGAAGTGCACTCTGTACCTCGCGGTCGCGACGAGCCAGCCTTCCCACGTAATGGGGATTCCTTTGAGGTTGCCGAAGTCATACGACTTTATCTGATAGACGTAGGAAGGCGGCGCGTTTCTCGGCTTCAAGCGCGCGAACGCAGGTTGTTCGCCCAGGTACTCGTCTACAAACACTTGTTTCGCCAACTCAACCGCCCAAAGAGTGTTTCAGCAAATCCCCTACGAGGAAGCCGAGGCCTGCGCCGACGAGTCCGAGGACGACGTACTTGACGCTGCTCCACCAGCCGTCGCTTTCGTTCATTTTACCGATGAAGTAACCGAGGACCGCGAGCATTACTATGGCTATTGCTCCGGAGGAAAGCATTGCGGTTGCAAGCGACTCGAAGGCAAAGAAAGGAAGTACGGGCAGCGCCAGGGAAACGAGGGTGGCGCCAAACGCGGCGAGGGTGCTGAACAAAATGTCGGAGTACGAGTGCACGAACCGGTGCGCCGCCCGTGTTTTCTTTCCCTTGTAGAACTTCAGCTGCTGGCCGCGCTCGGCGCTTTCGGACGTGTAGAAGCCGATTGCGTTGCCGAAGCTGTTGGCGATTCCGCCGATTATTCCTCCCATTATAACTATCCGCGCTTCGCCAGTTGCCTCGCTCAAGCCCATCAGCAAACCGAGCAAGAGAATCAGGCCGTCCATCAACCCAAAGGCTATTCCCTGAAAGTTGTGTTCAATCCACGCGGCAACCTGCTTCAAGTACGGCCCCCTCGCTTTTCCAGAGTCATTTAGACGAACGGCTTTTAAAACAACTTCACCTTTAAGAAAAGGGGGAAACCGTGAACAAATGCCGGGCCCAAGGCGCGCTCGAATACGTTCTAACGCTTGGCGCAATACTGCTCATGGTAGTGCTGGCGCTTGTTGTAGTCAAGGGAGGAACCATGGGCGGCACCCAGGAAAACGTCCGCGCGTCCGGACTAAACCTCGGCTTGCTGGCTAACCCCGCGTACGCCGCGCCCTTGCAGGTTCTGGCGTCTAACTTTACTGGAAACGCGAGTGACTACGCGGAATGCGAGTCGACTCCTGAAATCTTGGAGTGCCGGCCCGTGCACATCATCAACGACGCAGGCGTTGCCCGCAGGCTGACAGTAGGCCGGTACGGTTCGTTCAGCATTTGCTTCGACGACTACCTTGGGCCGGGAAAGAGATTTGTGTGCGACATCCACAATTGCTGCACTCCCGGCTCGTGCGTCGCCTACTACTGGGACGGCGACTCAGCCAACAACGCCTCGGTTTCAATCGGGGTTGAAACAGCGTGCGCGGGAATTGGAGGCGGGGGCGGCGGAGGCGCGCCGACCGTTGTGTTAAACGAGCCGAACGGCTCGGTTACGCTTGGCTCTAACGTAGTCTTTAACTACACTCCATCGGACGACGTGGGCTTCAAGAACGCGACGCTTTACACGAGCGGAAGCTGGGAAGCGCGCGCCTCCAACTCCACTCCGATAGCAAACGGCGTCAAGAACTCGATTAACTATACTCCAAACGCGTGTGGCACGTTCGAGTGGAACGTCTTGGCCTGCGACACTGACGACCAATGCGTTTGGGCGGCGGCGAACTACTCTTTTTACACTGCAAACCCTGGCGTGGAATACATTGCCTCTTGTCCGTACGTAATAAACTGCTCTGGAGTCTATCACTTGAACAGCAGCCTCTCCTGCGACGCTTCAGGTCACGGCATTACGGTAAACGCCCACGACGTGTACATCGACTGCGAGGGACAGCAAATAGCGGGCCCAGGGACTGCCTCGGGCGTCGACGGCATTCGGTCTTCCCTGCGCACTAACGTGACCGTCGACAATTGTGTGGTGAAAAACTATTCTAATGGCGCGTACTTCAGCGGCATGACTGACTTGACGATAATCCGCAACACTTTTAAGGAAAACTCTTACGGCGCGTTCATAACTAGTTCCGACGGCAGTCAAGTCAATTACAATAACTTCACGGACAACAGCTGGGGTTTGGAGGTGACAGACAGCGACGTAAACACCATAAGCTACAACAACGCGTCCAACAACACGCAGCGCGGCATTTCCTTCTGGCGGTGCGACAACAACACCATTACTTACAATACTGCATCAAACAATACTCAAAACGGAATTTACTTCGCTGACGACGACGACAATAACGAAGTTTCAAACAACAACGCCACGAACAACGGCTTGTGGGGAATATCGATAAGCGAAGGCGGCGACAACAACATCGCGAATTATAACAACGTCTCGTACAACACCGCGGGAATCGGGGTTGGCGGAGACGGTTCGCCGTACTGCAGCAACAACACCTTCAAGAACAACACGGCCCAGTACTGCGGGAACAGTGGCGTGTCCCTTAATTATGCCAACAATAGCCTTGTCTCCGACAACGTGGCCACTAATAACACGCAGCGCGGAATATTCGTCTACTACGGCTACAACAACACGGTCACGAACAACAATGCCGACTACAACCTGGCTGGCGGCGTCGCGCGCGGCATTGAAGTCGCCTACGGCGGCAACAACACGGTTTCGTATAACCGCGCCAACAACGCCAAGCTCTACGGAATATACCTGAGTGACACGAGCAACAACACCGTTGTTTACAACAACGCGTCAAACGCCGGTTACGGAATAAGCGTCTACAACGGCACGAACAACACGGTTTCCAACAACAACGCGTCTAACAACAACCAACAAGGAATTAGGTTCGAGCGCATTGGCCCGGGCAACCGGATTACCGACAATTACTGCAGCAACAACACCAACTACGGCCTGTGGCTTACTTGCTCGGTGGGCGACGTCGCGTTCGACAACTTTGTTTCAGGCAACACCGCAGAGCAGAACGGCTTCCGAGCCATTTACTTGGGGTGCGAGAACTTCACGCTCAGCAACAACATCTTCTGCAACAACCTCGCCTTGCTCGAAGTCACCGTGGAAGCGCTGCAAATCAGTTCCGCCAACGACCAGTGCGGCGTAAACATGTGCTGGCAGACGGGCGTCTTCAACATTTGCACGCCGAACCAAGCAAACGTGTCGTCGAACTGCAGCGCCTTCTGTCCGTGAGCGCTTTTTATTTCCGTTTTTCCTTAGTGTTGCGTGATGAAACTGTCCCAGTCTGACTCGTGATGACCCAAAGACAGTTGCTGAAAAAATTCCTCGAAGAGAAGGGGGTTTTGGCGTTGAAAACCATTGGAGAACTCATGAAGCCGGCTGACACTATCTCGCCGTCCGCGTCGGTGGTCGAGGCCGTGAAACGGCTCCAGAACTCCGAGAGCGGCTTCTTCGTCGTGACGGACGGAAGGAAAGTAGAGGGAATCCTGACTGGAAGCGACTTGTTCGAAGCCTACTACCACTACGTCGCCTGCCACTACCCGAGCCAGAGGTTCCGCGAGCACTACACTGACTTGACGCAGTACTTCGAGCGCAAGAAATTCATTGAAGAAAACAAGGACGAGTTCGCCAAGAAAACAGTTGCCGACGTCATGAACCCTCGGCCCAAAGTCGTGCAGGCGGACGTGCAAGTCGCCGAGGCAATAGAGCTCCTAAAGACCTTCGACTTAAAGCGCCTGACCGTGGTCGACGGCGAAGGAAACCTCCTTGGAACAGTCGACCGCCTCGACCTGCTGTTGGAAGAACTAGAGTGAGGGCATGCGGCGCGACGCGGAGAAAATTGCGCGCAAAATCGTTGCACTATTCGGCGAACGCTATTCAATCCTCCTTGGCATAGATGTCGACTCAGGCGACTCGAAGGAGGCGTTCAAGTGGCTTCTCGCGGCCGTGCTTTACTCCGCGCCAATCCGCGAAAGCTCTGCAACGAAGACCTATCGGGTGTTCGAACGCGAGAAAGTGCTTTCGCCCAAGAAAATCTTGGAAACCGGGTGGGAAGGACTCGTCGGAATGTTGGACGAGGGGACGTACACGCGCTACGACTTCAAGACCGCCGACAAGCTCTTGGAACTGGCGAAAAACCTTGAAAGAAATTGGGGTGGGGACTTGAACCGCTTGCGCGCCGCGTCGAAAACCAGGCAAGGGCTTGAAGCCAACTTAAAGGTGCTGGCAAAGGGAATCGGCAACGCAACTGTCTCCGTCTTCTTGCGCGAAATGAGGGTCGCGTGGAAAACAGCGCCTGCGCCGACTCAACTGGAATCGCTGGCCGCGAAAAAACTGGGGCTCGCGCCCATCGAAGAGCTCGAGGAAAAACTGCGGAAGAAAGGCTGGCGGGAAAGGCAGTTCATCGCCCTCGAAACTGGTTTGATGCGGTTGGGCCGCGACTTCTTCCGCAAAGGGCGGCCGTCGCCATTATAAACTGCTTTTCGCTAATGCGCTTGAGAAAAATGGGTGCAGTCCACGTCTACACTGGCGACGGCGGAGGCAAAACGACTGCCGCACTGGGAGTTGCCTTGAGGGCGGCCGGCTGGAGGAAAAAAACGGTTTTCATCCAGTTCATGAAAGGAAGGCCGACCGGAGAGCTGAAGGCGGCCAGGAAGCTCGCGCCCTTTCTTGAAATCAGGCAGTTCGGCTCCAGGGAATTCGTTGACTTGAAGAACCCGAGCGAAGCCGACAAACAACGCGCTTTCAACGCCCTTGAATGCGCTTGGAAAGCGCTTGCCGGAAAGCCTGATTTGCTCGTGCTGGACGAAGCGAACCTGGCCGCGGCCGTCGGCCTCGTGAAACCCAGCGAAGTAATGGCTCTTGCGCGCAGCGCGCCGGAAAAGACGCGGGTCGTGCTGACGGGCAGGAACGCGCCGAAGCAATTCATTGAAGCAGCCGACTTTGTGACGGAAGTGCGGGACGTAAAGCGGCCGCCGGCCGGAAGGCCGGTGAAGGGAATCGAGTACTAGCCATTCAGCAGCACCTTGAACACGAGGAACGCGGCTATTCCCAGCAGGAACATCGCGCCGCCCAGCATTTCCACGAGCATCGCCAAGAACTTGCAGCGCTCGCGCAAACTCTGCGGAAAGCGGGGAATCATCTTGTCTCTTGCCACGAACCCGCCCCACGCGAGAATCAGGCCTATTGCAATGAGGCTGTAAATCAGTTGGTCTGCCTCTGTCTGCAGCAGCACGGTCATCAAAGGCGTTGCGGAAAGCACGTTTTTTTCCTCTACAACAATCCGCCTAGCGCGGCCATTGCCTTCGCGGCTTTCTTGGGGTCGTTGAAGTCCGGCACGTTGTTCGACTCGAGTAAGGTAATTGCTTCGGCGCTGAATTTTCCGCCCATGAACACCGAGACAATCGGTTTTTCGGGGTGTTTTTTCTGCGCTTCAATCAACAGCGTCGCGTCGGCAACCGACTGCGTCATCGTCTGCAGAGTCTGTACCACCATCAAGCCGTGGATGTACGGCTCGTCCAACAGGATTTCGACCGCGGCCTTGTAGCGGTCTGCCAGCGCGTCTCCCACCAGGTCCAGCGGGTTTCTTCTCGAGTAGGCGGGGTGCATCTTGCCTGTTGCGTCGAGCTTCGCAATGGTTTCCGGCTTGAGCGGAACGAGGTTGACGCCGTACTGCGCGCAGTAGTCGGCGCACAGCACTCCCGCGCCGCCTCCGTTCGTTATTACGGCAACCGCGTTTTGCTTCAACCGCGGCTGTTCCGCGAACGCCTTGGCCAAGTCGAACATTTCTTCAATCGAGTCCGCCAAGACCGCGCCGGCTTGCTTCATTGCTGCCGCGAATACTTGGAAGGAGCCGGCCATGGCGCCGGTGTGGGAAGTGACTGCCTCGAGGCCGGCTGCGGTCCTCCCCGCTTTTAGGACCACTACGGGCTTGGTCTTCACTGCTTCGCGCACGGCGTGCATGAGCCGCCTTCCGTCGGCGATTCCTTCAACGTAGACGGTAATGACCTTGGTTGCCGCGTCGCGGGCCGCCCATTCCACGAATTCAGCTACTCCGAGTTCGGCCGCGTTGCCTACGCTTATTATGGCGCTGAAGGCGTACCTTTCCTTTATCGCCCAGTCGATTACGCTGTCGGCAATTGCGCCGCTTTGCGTAATGAACGCAACGCCTCCCGCAGGCGGCGAACTCAAGGCAAAGGAAGCGTTTACTGCCACTGGAGGTCGCAGAAATCCGAGGCAATTGGAAGTGACAATTTGTCCTGCAATAAATGAATGCGTTTTTTCAACTTCAAAATCGTACAAATTTACGGGAGCGCCGATTTCTTCGATTGCTTTAATCCGTGCAAAAGAAAAGTTTGTTTTGCGGCGCCGCGTCGAGTAAGCAGCCGCTACTTTTTCCAAAACATCGTTTTTTCGTTTGACCAAAAAACGGAATCCTTTTTTATACAGTTTTTTTATTGTCTGTTTAGCGTCTGTACGCAGTTCGTAGAGGTCATTGGCCGCCCATTTCTTCCCCTTACAGACCACGAAGTTTCTCCTTTTGCGAGACGCATAAAATGGCCCAACGTCAAGTAAGTCCATTAGGAATCTTACTTGATCAATTAGTCTTTTCGAGGTTGAACCCAGATACAGCGTTGCTCTCTTTTTTCCGAGGTACATGCAACCGTCGCCCGAGTACAAGCCGTTTAGAAAAGAGCATATTTTTGATTGAGGTGCTGAAAAAATAAAGTTGGGCACGCTTTTCTCCATCGAATTGGTTCCTATTCCAAAGACGTGCTCAAAAACAATTCGGCCTATCGTTCTACCAAATTTAAGTTCGTTCCTTTTGCTTGTTTCACACAAGTTAGAGAGCTTGCTTAAATTCGTGTAAGCACGGAGAACAGACGTAGTATTGGCGTCTTTAGTGTAACCTATTCGTAAACAATCTTTTTTATAATCGCCGTCTGCGACAAAAAAGCCCGCAAGGGCGCAAAGCTCGTCCGTAACATCCAGTACGGCGGGAATGCGTACGCGGGCATTTCTTGTCGAGAGTTGAGCACTTCGAAGCTCGTTTATGCTCAACTGCCGGGCAATAAATTTATCAAAATCATAGCTTTTGCCGTCGTGTCTGACGCGGATTATTTTCTTTAGTTCCGGCGGAACTTTTTCATTTATTTCTTCAATCAAATTAATTTGAGTCGTTTCTTCTCCTTCTGGCGCAATGGCGTGAATCAATACTGTTTTGTCACCCGCTCTGCACTGGCTAGCGGCTTTCCTTACGATGACCCCCTTTTCTTCAACGAAAAGAGGATGGTCGCGAGAACACGTCAGTTCGTTTCCGCCTTCTACGATTATTTTAACAGCGTCTTCGACTCCCGTCCTCTTCATTATTTTTGTGACGCGCGACCAAGTGGCTTTAGTGCCATCAAAAGAGGCGATTTTGAAGGACGGCATCGTTTCATCTAATCCAAGCACCAGCGTATCCGATTGAAGAATGACTTTTTTCGAGTGCTTTTCTAAAAGGGGTTCTGCGAATTGTTTTATGCTGGCGTACTTGACGTGATCGTCATTGCATATCAGCAGCGGAGTGTCTCCACTGACGCAATTCGGCCCGATCAACTGGATTTCCGCGTCGCGACAGATTTTCAGCAGCTCGTCCTGCCTTGCCTTTCCTTCAGGGCCTAGTTCGGCGAACCCCGCGGAAATGACTACTATTCCCTTGACTTTTTTTTCAGCGCACTCGCGGGCAATTGCTGGAACAATTGGCGCCGGCACGCAGACGAGCGCCAAGTCAACTGGCTCGGGCACGTCTTTGACCGAGGGATAGCACTTGAGGCCAAGGATTTCATCCGCCTTGGGGTTGACCGGAAAAATCTTGCCTTGAAAGGGCTTGCAGAAGCCTGATTCCATGAAACAGCCGAGAACCAGGCTCTTGAGAACGCCTTGGCCGACTGACGCCGGGTCGCGGCTGGCTCCGATTACCGCAATGCTCTTCGGCGCAAGAACTTCGTCCAACTCAATTGCCATGCTTGCTTACCTGCTGAGGCTCGGCTTTTCCGGCGAGCCAGTTGTGCAGCGCCGGAAAGTGCTGCGCAATGAAGTAAACTTGGCGGGCTATTCTCTTCTTTTCAGCCGCGCTCAACTTCTTCGGCACGTCGTGTATGGACGGTCCTGTGAACGCAGCAAGTCTTTTTTCAAAGTGTTTTTTATTCTTCCACTGTTCTACGGCGTCTATTGCTTGCTTTAATTCCTTGCTGTCCGGCCCGTGTTTTAGGGCAGTGCGCTTGGCATCCGACAGCCTGTCCGAAATAAAGTCGGAGTCCGCGTGCAGAGCATCCAAGAAAGCGTCTGAAACCTCCGGGCTTGCGGTGAACAGAAAACGTATTCTCGCGTCGCCCAACGCGTGCTCGCGCACCCTCAGGCCCAAGCCCATCAAGGCGCTGCGGAACTCGAAGGCCGGGCCAACAGGCAGGTCGAGCTTGCCTCCTTTTTTCACGCCGCCTGCGACGGCCACGACGTCCGCAAGTTCCTTTGGCAGCAGGACCCTCTTCATTTCCTCGTAAACGCGTTTCGCGTGCCTTATCCTCTCGGAAGCTCCTTCAGGCATTTTCGACCACTATCCTCGCGTCCGCCACCCACGCGCCTTGCTCGTTGGCGATTACTGGATTAAAGTCAAGTTCGGTTATTTGAGGGTTTTCTTCAAGCAGCTTTGAAGTCTTGGCCAGCACGTCGGCCAACGCCCTTTCACTGGCTTTTTTTCCGCGGAAGCCCTCGGGCTTCGTAAATACAGCGGCTTTGGTTTCGGCAATCATTTTCGCTGCCTCGGCTTCGTCGACGGGCGTGACGCGGATTGAAAAGTCTTTGTATAACTCGGTGAGCGTGCCGCCTAACCCGAATAGAATGGTTTGGCCGAACGAAGAGTCTTTCTTGCCGCCGATTATGAACTCGGTTCCGTAAAGCTGTTCTTGCACGAGGCTGCAGTCGACTTTCAGGCCGGCCGAACGGCGCTGGAGTTCGTCGAAAGCGTTGGCCAAAGCGTTTTCTTCCCGCAGGTTGAGGACAACCAAGCCTTTGTCGGTCTTGTGAGTTGCGTCGGGGCTCGCGAGCTTGAGCGCCCACGGCTTGCGGAGAATCCGCGCGGCCTCGACCAGCTCCTGGCGGTCGTTCGAGCAAAACCACTGCGGCAGGGGAATGCCGTGCTTGTCGAGCAGGCGAGTCGTGTCGACGACGTTCAAGAGCATGTTTCTTCAAAGGCCGAGCGGCTTTAAATTGCTTGCAGCCGTGGTTTGTTTCATGAGGCTATCGTGCTTGGGCGCATGCCGCGAAATAGGCAGGAGCAGCTTCCTGTTGGAAGACGAGGCGGGCCAGTGCATTCTGTTGGACTGCGGAATAAAGCAGTGGAAACAAAACCTGCCGCCCCTTGACCCGCCGCGCAAGCCGACTGCGATAATTCTCTCGCACTCCCACCTCGACCACTGCGGCGGCCTCCCCATTCCGTTCAAGCACGGAAACCCCCTGGTTTACTGCACGCCCCCGGCCGCCGAGGTTACTGAAGTGCTGTTGGAAGACACGCTGAAGATAGCGCGGCAGGAAAACACGCCCGCGCCGTTTTCAAAAGCCGACGCCAAAAAAGCCATGAAAGCCGTTTCCGTCCTGCCTTTCGAAAAGGAAAGAAAGCTCGAGGGAGGCACGTCCTTCGAATTCTTCGACGCCGGACACATCACGGGCAGCGCGCAAGTCCTCTTGCGCTGCAAAAAGAGCGGAAGGCGCTTCAACATGCTTTACAGCGGCGACTTCAACACCTGCCAGACGCAGTTGCAGGAAGGCGCGTCGCCTCCCGCCGAGAAAATCGACGTTCTCGTGGTTGAAAGCACTTACGCGGAAAGAGAGCACCCGCCGCGCCAGCGCGTCGAGAAAGAATTCGCGCAGTCGGTGCAGGACGCGGTTGACGAGGGCGGAACCGTTCTAGTCCCCTGTTTTGCGGTAGAGAGGACCGCCGAAATACTGATGGTTTTGAATCAAGCGGGTTTGAACGCGCCGGTTTACTTGGACGGCTTGGGCCAGAGAATCTGCGGAATAATGCGCGGCCATCCTGATTACGTGCGCAACTGCGATGCAATGCTCGCCGCCTTCGAGAGAGCTAGGTTCGTTGAGGACAGGCCGACGCAGCGACGCATCGCCGAAGAACCCGGAGTGATAATTGCTACCGCGGGAATGCTTGAAGGCGGGCCGGCAATGGACTACCTGCAGAAAATAAACGAAGGAAAAAGGCCGAACGCAGTGTTCCTGACCGGCTACCAAGTAAAGGGAACGAACGGCCACAGGCTTGCGACGGAAGGCAAAATCAAGACCAAGAAAGGAAGCGTTTCAATCAACATCGCGGTAAGGCAATTCGATTTTTCC